>NZ_CFHTQA010000042.1:0-31270 GCF_984394615.1 Spongiibacter sp.
CCGGCTGTACAATTGCAAGTATACTGATTCACTCCAGCCAAACATTCAGAGCCATGCTGACAAGGCAATGAGCCACATTCATCCACGTCAATTTCGCACTCGTCACCTCGATATCCAGCAGGACAGCAAACCGCGCGTAAACAGAGTCTTGAATGCGGGCCGCCAGCGCCAACAGCTCCTCACCATTGGCGTGGTTGTAGTTGACCAGCACGATGGCCTGCTGCGGGTGAACACCGACCTTGCCCTCGCGCCGTCCTTTCCAGCCGCATTGATCCACCAGCCAGGCCGCCGCCAGTTTGACCCGGCCATCGGTCATCGGCCAATGCGGCATACCCGGGTATTCCTGAAGCAGTGCCTCGGCCTGCCCTGCGCTGAGAATCGGGTTTTTGAAGAAGCTGCCGGCATTGGGCTCTCGCCGATAATCGGGCAGCTTACTGGCACGTATTTCCGCAACAGCGCGCGCCAGCGTCTGTGGATGCAGGGCATCGGGGTTCTGGCCCTGCGCCTGCAAAAAATCGCGCAGAGCCGGGTAATCCGCGCGGGTTTCCGGGCGGCGGCTCAGGCGCAGAGCGAGGCGACAGATCACAAAGCGATCCCGCAAGGCATGCTTGAAGATACTGTCCCGATAAGCCAATTGGCATTCGGCCAGACTCAAGCGCCGAAGGGTCGCTGCGTCGATGTCCCAACCTTCCACCCACAGCAGGCGACTGGATAGCTCCAGGCCATAGGCACCGATATTCTGCACCGGCGCAGCGCCCGCAGCACCCGGAATCGCGATGAGGTTTTCAAGGCCATACCAGCCTTGCTCAAGACTGTAGCGAACCAGTGCGTCCCAGTTCTCCCCCGCCGCGACCTCAACGACGAGCTCACCGTCATGCTCAGAGGCATGAATACCTCGCTGGGCAAGATGGAGAACAAGACCGGGGACATTCTGACTGAACACACAGTTGCTGCCGCCCCCCAGAATCAGCGGCGTCCAGCCCTCATTCCGGGCAAGCGTCAGGGCCTCGGCAAGCTGCTCATCGCGTTCAATCCGGCAATACGCCTCCGCTACTGCGGGCAAAGCCAGCGTATTAAACCCGGTAAGCAATACCTGGCGTTGAACCGCCAGCGTCAAGACTCACCTCGCAGAGTCTGCAACAGGCCGTCACTGGCCGACTCAACCAGTTGCAGCACCCGCAGGAAGCCCTCATCACCGCCGTAATAGGGATCGGGGACTTCGTCTTCATCAGCCTCACTGTAGGTCAGAAACAGCTCCAGACGAGCGCGACTGTCGGGCGGCTGAATTGCCTGCAGGTCGGCAAGGTTGGCGAGGTCCATGGCGAGGATATAATCGAATTCACGAAAATCCTCCTCACTGACCTGACGGGCCCGCAACGGCGACAAGTCGTAACCAAAGCGCGCGGCAAACTGCTGACTGCGGCGGTCTGGCGCCTTGCCGATATGCCAGTCGCCAGTGCCCGCAGAGTCGATATCAATCTGCCCTGTCATTCCGGCCGCCTGCACTCGCTGGCGGAATACCGCCTCCGCCGTGGGTGAACGACAGATATTGCCCAGACAGACGAACAGCACCCGCTCAGCCATTGCCCGCCTCCACCAGCGCACGAACCGCTTGCAGGTCGGCGTCGGTATCGACCCCTCCGGGAATCGCCACGCAGCTTTCAGCGATATGAATACGCACACCATTCTCCATGGCGCGTAGCTGCTCCAGTCGCTCGCTGTTCTCCAGCTCACCACCGGGCCACTGGACAAACTGGTGCAGGAACCCCACGCGATAGGCATAGATACCAATATGCCGCCAGTAAGCCTGACCGACTGGCAGCGTCTGCTCGCCGCCACTCCAGTGATCCCGGGCATAGGGAATCGGGGCGCGACTGAAGTACAGGGCAAAGCCCTCGCGATCGCTCACCACTTTCACCGCATTGGCATTGAATACAGTCTCGGCATCGTGAATAGCTTCCTTCAGCGTTGCGATCCCCGCGGCAGGTCGGGCAGCAAGATTTTCCGCCACCTGTTCGATCGCCGCCGCGGGCAACAAGGGCTCATCGCCCTGCACATTAACGACGATCTCATCGTCCGCCAGCCCCAGCTTGCTGACCACTTCCTGCAGGCGGTCGGTACCGCTTTCATGGGCATCCGAGGTCATGCACACCTCGGCGCCAAAAGCCTCACAGACCTCAGCCACCCGCGCATCTTCCGTGGCAATCACCACAGCGCTCGCCGCGCTGCTTCGAGCGCGCTCCCAAACATGCTGAATCATTGGCTTGCCCGCGATATCCATCAGGGGTTTGCCGGGCAGGCGACTGGACGCATAGCGTGCGGGAATAATCACCGTGTATGACATGAACAACCTCAATCAGAATTTCAGGACCGGGGCTTGTGAGGCAAGCTCTC
The DNA here is from genome assembly GCF_984394615.1 of Spongiibacter sp. Classification (NCBI taxonomy): domain Bacteria; kingdom Pseudomonadati; phylum Pseudomonadota; class Gammaproteobacteria; order Cellvibrionales; family Spongiibacteraceae; genus Spongiibacter; species Spongiibacter sp. The sequence goes on from NZ_CFHTQA010000042.1 coordinate 2,395, forward strand.
AAGCTCGATATACAATGTGGCAAAAAAGTCGTCGGAAAGCTGCGCATCCACCGGCAGCATCCAACTGTTATCGGGACAGAATGCCGCGCACTTCACGGCGTCTTTCTCCGTCATGACGACCGGAAAGTCATCACCGAACTGCAAATCGTCCGGCTGAAACGCATGGTGGTCGCCAAAGGCGTGCTCAATAGGTTCAAAGCCCAGCGCTCGCAGGCTGGCAAAAAAACGTGGCGGATGACCGATACCCGCGACCGCATGAATGCGTTGACTGCCCGCCCACTCTGCGACGCCGCAACGCTGTCCGTCGTTCAAATTGACCAGCACCTGCCCGCTCAGTTGCATGCTATGGCTCACTTCGGGCAGGCCTGCGGCAATCTCGCCATTGCTGACGCACAGCGTCACCGCTTGCAAGCGGCTTCGCGGCTCGCGCAACGGACCAACCGGCAAACAATGCCCATTGCCGAAGCCTCTTGCCGCATCGACCAACACAATTTCGATGTCTCTGGCCAGGCGGTAGTGCTGCAAGCCGTCGTCGCTGATTAAAATATCGCAGCCGGCTTGCGCGATCAGCAGTTCCGCCGCCGCCGGACGGTCGGGAGCCACCGCCACGGGCACGCCGCTGCGGCGTGCAATCAAACAGGGTTCGTCGCCGGCATCACGGGGTGAGGTATCTGCACGGACAAACAGGGGATAACTTGCTGCCTTACCACCATAACCGCGGCTGACCACACCGGGGCGATAGCCCCGCTGGCGAAGGTGCTCGACCAATGCCAGCACCATCGGTGTTTTTCCGCTGCCGCCCACGGCGAGATTGCCCACAACGATGACCGGCACGGGCAGCCGCTGTGGCTCAATCAGACGACGTCTCAGCGCAGCAACAGCTCGGAACAATCCCTCCAGCGGCAACAACAACCACAGAATGCCGGGACGTCCGTACCATCGGGCATTGAGCTGCTGCTCAAGATTCACCGGCTTCCTCGAAGTTTTTGTTATAGAGCTGGGCGTAGCGCTGGCCCAGCGCCATCAGTTCGCTGTGGCTGCCCTGCTCGTATATGCGGCCCTCTTCCATCACCACGATCTGATCGGCACTTTCAATCGTGCTCAGGCGGTGAGCGATTACGATCGTTGTCCGCCCTTTCATCACCTCTTCCATTGCCTTCTGAATATGGGCTTCTGCACGGTTATCCAGCGCCGAGGTAGCCTCATCAAGAATCAGCAGCGGTGCATTTTTCAGGAAGGCACGCGCGATCGCCAGACGCTGGCGCTGGCCACCCGACAGCATGACGCCGTCTTCGCCAATCACCGTATCAATGCCCTGCGGCAGCGCATTGATAAAGTCGGACGCGTGGGCCGCTTCAACGGCCGCCAGCACATCTTCACGACTCGCTGTCGACATGCTGCCGTAGGCAATATTGTTGTAGACCGTATCGTTAAACAAGGTCACCTGCTGGGTGACCAGTGCGATATTGTCGCGAAGATTATCCAGCGCGTAGTCGCGGATATCCACGCCATCCAGCAGCAACTCGCCGTCTTCGTGCTGATAGAAACGGGAAATCAGGCTGACCAGTGTCGACTTGCCAGAGCCAGACAGCCCGACCAGTGCCAGCGAGGTACCCGGCTCCGCATGCAGATTGATGTCGGTCAGGACATTTGGCAGGCCGGGGCCGTAGGAGAAATTGAGGCGGCGAATATCGATTTCTCCGCGAACCCGTTCGCAGCGATAGCTGCCCTGATCTTTCTCCTGCTCAGCATCGAGGAACTCAAAAATATCCTGTGCTGCCGCCAGCCCCTTCTGGATCACACTGCTAACCTCCGCCAGCTGACGAATCGGCTTGGGCAGAAACAGCGCCGCTGACAGATACGCCACAAAGGAGCCCGGTGTCATTTCGCCGGTCAGGCCGAGTGCAATCCAGATAAGCAGTCCCGTGGCTAAAACCACAGGGAACTGGATAACACTGGGGCTGATGGCGTTATAGAAAGCCATTTTGATGTTCTGATCGCGGTTCTTCGCACTGGCATCGCGGAAACGACTCAGCTCCTGATCAGCACCGCCGTAAAGGCGAATCTCCCGATAGGCATTAATGCTGTCGTTGGTAACCTGGTTCACCTCGCCCATCGCATTTTGGATTTTGCGGCTGATCTTGCGAAAGCGTTTACCCACCCACCAGACGGTGACGCCAATCATCGGCAGCGCCAGCAGAAACACCATGGTCAACTGCCAATTCATATACAGCAGATACAGCAACAGACCGACAGCAAACGTGCCTTCCCGCAGCACCACCTTCAGCGCATTGACGGCCGCGCCGGTCACCTGCTCCACATTGAAGGTGATTTTCGACACCATCACCCCGGTAGAATTGCGGTCAAAGTAGCTGCTGGGGACGAACTGCATTTTTTTGTACAGTTCCAGGCGCAGCACATGAACCAGGCGGTGGGAGATTCCGGCAATAAAGTAGTTACCGGCAAAAAAACCGAGACCGCGACCAACACCTAACAACACCAGTGCGACCACAATCCAGGTGCGCGCAGAGCCGAGATGGAAATCATCACCGCCCAACGCCCACATGATTTTGGCAGTGACCCCGCCCTCCCCGGGCTGAACGTTGTCGCCAATATAATCGACGATCAACTGCATCATATCCGCCAGCATAACCTGCACGCCGGAGTAGAAGGAGAAGCCCAATACACTGAGTACAAACAGCGGCCAGAAAGGTATAACGTACTTTAAAAGCCGCGTGTAAATAGCTAAATCTGAAGGATTTTTATTCATAATAAATACCGCAACGAGTACGACTACTCTGCGGTGTCAGCGTCCTGTGTGGTAATGCTGAGATGAACCAGACCAAGTCGGCCAGCGGCATCCATTGCGCTCACTACCGCCTGGTGCGGCGTATTGGCATCCGCGGTGATCACTACCGGGCGCATCGTATCACTGCCTATCAGTCCCTGCATCGCCTGCATCAGATCCGTCATCGAGGCCTTGCCAAGACGCCTGTCGTTGATCTGGTACTGCCCCTTAGCGTCGATAACGATTTCCAGCGATTCAGGCTGTTCAATGGCAGGATTGCCATCCGCCGTCGGCAACTCCAGCTGCAAGCGACTTTCCTTGGTGAAGGTGGTCGACACCATGAAGAAAATCAGCAACAGAAAGACGACGTCGATCAGCGGCGTGAGGTTGATGCCGCCATCATCAATACGCTGACGCCGGAACTTCACGCAGTTTTACCTGCATCTTTGAACTGAACATCGCCGTGCACCGCGTTGATCAGCTTGATGGTGTCCTGCTCCATGGTCACGACGATGGCATCGATGCGACGCTGAAAATAACGGTGCATGACCATAGCCGGGATCGCCACACAAAGGCCCGAGGCCGTCGTAATCAGCGCCTCTGATATGCCGCCGGCCAACACCGCCGCATTGCCGGTACCCTGCACCATGATTTCACTGAACACGCGAATCATCCCCATCACCGTGCCCAGCAGGCCCAGCAAGGGCGTAACGGCGGCAATGGTCCCCAAAGCAGTGAGATAGCGTTCCATACCGTGAATTACGTGGGAAGCCGCGTCCTCGATACTTTCTTTCATGATCTCGCGACCGTACTTGGCATTACCCAGCCCCGCGGCAATGATCTCACCCAGCGGCGAAGCGGTGCGCAACTGGCGCAGCTTTTCATTGTCGAGCTGCTTGTTTTGCATCCAGCCCCAAACTTGATTGAGCAGATTACGCGGCGCGATTTTGTCAGGATTCAACGCCAGATAGCGCTCAACACAGATGGCCAGCGCCAAAATGGACGAGAGGATAATGGGCAGCATCAGCCAGCCACCCGCTTTCACTAGTTCAAGCACAGCACAATCCCACGGTTTCAGTGGCTGCATTATACAGCGATGCGAGGCCCGAAAAAGTCACCGCGACGGGGAATCCTCCCCAGCGCACATTTCAACTGGAGAATGCTGCCAGAAGAAACGCTTTGCCGGAGGATCAATCATCGAAACCCCTTCTCCGCTCAATATGAACTGGAGGCTCCCGGTCATCCCAGTCTGCCAGCACTGACTCCCCTGCCGGGCGTAACGCTGCACGACGGCGTGGTGAGGATGCTCATAGCGATTGAAACGTGAGGCCGTGAACACAACGTGTTCAGGATTGAGCGTTCTGATCCACGCTAGCGAGGAGGAACTGCGGCTACCGTGATGCGCAGCCAGCAGCAGCGATACTTCACCTTGCAATGCGCCTGACGCCAACAGCCTGGACTCCACCAGCGATTCGATATCCCCCGGAATCACCACTTGTCGACCATCAATGGACAGTGTCAGCACACATGAGCGGTTGTTCGGATTATCCGAAACCGTCGCCCCGGTCGGGAGAAAGGCAAAGGACACGCCATCCCAATGCCAAGGCGTCTCGGCGTGACAGTCGCGGGCCGCAAACCGACGGTGGCGTTCCACCTCTCCCGACAGAAGCTCATTTACCGGCACGACTTCTATCAGTGCATCTGCGGAGCCAGAGTGATCGCGATCGCCATGACTGAGTACGAGCCGATCCAACGCGCCGACACCCCGCTTCCTGAGATAGGGCAACACCACCGCGTCAGCGCTGTTATAGCCGCTATCGAAGTCGGGGCCAACGTCGTAGAGCAGGCGGTGCCCTGCCGTCTCAATCAGTACCGACAACCCCTGCCCAACATCCAATACCGTGATCAAAGCGCTGCCTAATGCTGGACGTGCAGACGGGAAGAACAACAGAAGCATTAATAGCGGCAGGCAAAGAACACGCCCCGGCAGCCCCGGAGGCAGCAACATCAAACCCGCCGCGGCCAAGCCCAGTAACACGGCAAGCTCCCCACCCTGAGGCCACCATAGCGGCGACAGCTCTGCTGACCACGCCAATCCGCTCATCAGCAGTTCGAGTACCGCATCGGCCAGCCCGAACACCGCGTGGGAAATCTCGGGGAATGGCGACAGCAGCAGCGCCGCAAACAGCAGAGGCATTATGACCAATGCCAACAGGGGAATCGCCAGCAAATTCACCGGCAGTGCAACGGCACTGAGACCAAAGCCCCAGGCGGTGAGGACAGGCGCCAAGGCAATGATCAGACTAAGCTGGGCGACAAGTGCAAGTCGCCAGGGATGCCCCTGCCAACGGCGGTCCTGCGCCACGCCAAGCAGAATGGCAACCGCGCCGAATGAAAGATATAAGCCCGCGCTGTGAACCGATAGAGGGTCCACCAACAAGATTAACAGCAGTGCCAGGCAAAGGGCTGACCAGGACGACTGCTGCCGCGCCAACACCAGCGTCAGGCATAGCACGCCGGCCATAATCAGCGCCCGCTGAGTCGGCAGGCTGAAGCCCGCCATCGCGGCGTATAACAGCGCTGCCAGGAAACCGGTTGCCGCAATGAGCTGCAGCCCACGTCTGCCCCCATGCCCCATGGCCGACACGCAGCGTCCCAGTAACATACCCCAGGCTAAAACAATGCCGATATGCATGCCCGATATCGCCATCAGGTGGCTGGTTCCCGTCGCGGCAAACACGCGCCAATGCTCATTGTCCATCGCTCTGCGGTCAGCAAACAGCAGTGCGCGCATCACGGCATGATGGCGGTACCGGGAAAGGTCATCTGCCGCACCATCCAGCATTGACGACCGCCCGTGATTGTAATGCCCCGCTATCCCCACTGAGCCGGAAACGGGGCGCAGTATTTCGCGCACATAGCCTGTACCGGAGTAGCCGTTGGCCATCAGCCAACGCGCATAGTCAAACGCGCCCGGCGACCGGGTTCCACTTGGCGGCCGGAGTTTGAGGCGCAGCCGCCAAAGACCGCCGGGTTCGATCACCGGCGTTTGATAGAGGTTGAGGCGGAATCGCGGCTGACCGGGAGGACAATAGTGTTGCGCACACTGCCCCGGCAACAGTTGAAAGTCGAAACGCCAGTAGGGACGTGCTTCGCCGCCGCGCTTTTCCAGCGGCCCAATCACACGTCCGGCTAACACCACTTCCTCGCCGGCAAGCGATGCGGGAAACAACTGGTCAAGACGCGACTGACAGTACGCACTGCTCCAGGCGGAACACAGCAGGAACAGCGCGAACAGACCGAGTGCGGAACGTCGGCCGGAGGAGCGGCAGAAAAATGCTACGAGCGATGACGCCAGCGCCCCGGCTGATAATACGGGCCAAGGGGGCAGGAACGGCATCATCGGCAGCCACGCCAAGCCTGCCACCGCAGTCATCATCCATGACAACATGCTGGAGTACCTCATTACTTACGGGCATAATAGCGCCGCCATCCGGTCTCTCGGGGCTGGGCGCTGTTCATTGCAACCTTTTCAACTTAAAGTGGGGCCGATGGCTCGTAAATTCTTCAAGCGTTGGCTGCCAGCTCCCGAACATATGCGTGAGCATCCCTCGGTGAGGGTATTCGGAAGCCTGCTCCACGACCCCAACCTCTGGCATCTTAACCGTCGGTCCGTCACGCTGGCTTTTTTTATTGGCCTGTTTACCGCGTTCGTGCCGATCCCCACACAGATGCTGCTCGCTGCGCTCACCGCGATTTTACTACGCGCCAATCTACCGCTTTCTGTGATGTTGGTATGGATCACCAACCCGGTGACGATGCCGGCATTTTTCTATTTTAGCTATAAAGTCGGCGCAGCGATTCTGGATGTTCCCAGTAAAGCTTTCGCGTTTGAACTGTCGTGGGCCTGGATTCAGGAAGAACTGGTATTGCTGTGGCGCCCTTTCCTGCTGGGCTGTCTGCTGACCGGCCTGTTTCTGGGGCTGGCAGGCGCGGCGTCCATCCATATTCTCTGGCGCGTCAATGTCGCTCGCCGCTGGCGTCGCCGCCAGTTGCTGCGCGCTCAGCGCGATCAGCAAGCGGCCACCAAATCCTCTTCCCCTGACAAAAAACCGTAGCCAAGCGCTACTGCTGTCGGAGTACCGCCGCCGGGGCCAACCTAGACGCTCGCCAGGCCGGATAAAGACTCGCGATCACGCTCATCGCAAACGCAATCCCCGCCACCATCAGCACGTCGCGCCAGCGAATATCACTGGGCAAATAGCTGATGGGATACACATCCGAACGCAGTAATTGAAGATTAAAAACCTGCTCGATTCCCGCCACGATATCGGTAATACCCAGCGACAGCAGCACCCCCATAGCAGCGCCCAACAGAGCGCCGATCAGGCCAATCACCGCGCCGTATACCATGAAACTGCCGAGAATATCTCCCCGGCTGGCGCCCTGACTGCGCAGGATGGCGATATCGCCACGTTTGTCATTGACCACCAGCACCAGGGTGGAGACGATGTTAAACACCGCTACCGCAACAACCGCCAACAACATAATCACCACCAGTTTGCGCGACATCTGAATAGCGTGATACATGTTGCCGAACTGCTGACTCCAGTTGCTGATGTGGTAATCGCGACCGTGCAACATGGATAATTCCCAAGCCACCCGTGGCGCGGCAAAGACATCGTGCAAGGCCAGACGCAGCGCAATCCCCTGATCTGGCAGCAGCTCGCGCGCCTCACTCAGCGGCATGAGGACCAGTTGTTCGTCCAGCTCCGTGCCACTGTGCAGCACATCCGCCACCGCAAAACGGAAAAAGCGCACGCCCCGCTGCCCCGACTGGGGCAAAGCGAGACTGAGCGAGTCACCGGCCTGCACGTCCAAGCGCTTGGCAACACCCGACCCGAGGACCAGTTGCTGGCCCTGCATGACATCCAGTTTGGCATAGTCGCCAAGTCGGGAGACCCGGCGCTCTTCAGCAGGATCAATTCCAAAAAATTGTACCGGCTCGGCACGGTTGCTTTTCACCAGCAGCGCATTGCCTTGTACGTAGGGCGCCGCGGCTCTTACAGCATCATGGCTGAGCACATCCTGACGCAGACTCTGCCAATCGCCGCTCTCCGTCACCCAGGGCGCCAGGCTGATGTGGGGCACCAGCGCCAGAATGCGCTCGCGCATTTCCCGGTCGAAGCCGTTCATGACCGAGAGCACCGTCACCAACATGGCAATGCCAAGCACCAGTCCCGCCATCGACAAACGCGACAGAAACGACATCAGCTGGCTACCGCCACCACCGAGGCTGTAACGCAGGCCAATAAATCGGGCGACGGCAGACATCAGGCCACCTGCTCGTGTAACTGCCCTGCCTGCAAGCGATAAATGCGATCCATGCGCTGGGCAAGCTGCATGTCATGGGTGACCACCAGCAGACTGGTCTGATATTCACGATTCAGCTCCGCCAGCAAGGCGTGTACCGACTCCGCAGTATCCGCATCCAGATTGCCGGTCGGCTCATCCAGCAGGACACAAGCCGGCTGATTAACCAGCGCCCGGGCAATGGCCACCCGTTGTCGCTCCCCGCCGGACAAGGCCGAGGGCCGGTGATCCAGACGCTCGCCGAGCCCAACACGCTCGAGAAGCGCCGCAGCTGCGCCCAGCGCTTCCCGCCGGGCCTGGCCCGCGATCAATAACGGCATCGCGGCATTTTCTACGGCAGTAAACTCCGCCAGCAGGTGGTGGAACTGGTAAACAAAGCCCAGCTCCGCGTTGCGCAGACGGCTGCGAGCGCGGTCATCCAACGCGGAAATATCCTGCCCGTTCACCCGTACGCAACCGCTACTGGGCAGATCCAAGCCCCCCAGCATATGCAGCAATGTCGTCTTACCGGCGCCGGAGGGGCCGACAATCGCGAGAGTTTCTCCCCGCGCCACAGCCAGCTCAACGCCATTCAGAATATCGAGCCGACCGTTGGCTTGGGGATAGGATTTACTCAGCGCCTCACACTGCAGAACGCAGTCTGCGGCAGCGTATGTTGATGGCTCAGTCATAGATAGGCTTACTCATAGCGCAAGGCTTCCGCGGGCTGAACGCGGGCGGCCTGTCGTCCAGGATACAGGGTTGCCAGCAGACTCAGGCCAATCCCGAAACCGCAGACCCACAGGACGTCGCTCAGGCGAAGCAGTGAGGGGATACGGCTGATGAAATAGACCTGGGGGTCAAACACGTACAGGCCCGACAACTGTTCAAACCAAGCCACCACATCGCCCACATACAGCGCCAGCGGCAGGCCGATCAGCAGCCCTCCCAGTACGCCGCTCAGGCCAGTAGCGAGGCCGTAGATCACAAAAATGGCCATGATCGTACCCGGTGTCGCGCCCATGGTCCGCAGTACCGCTATGGCGCCCCGACGGGAGGAGACGGCCATACTCAGAATAGAGACGATATTGAATGCCGCGATCACCACAATAAACATCAACAGCAGACGCACCATCAGCTTTTCCATCTTCACGGCCTGAAACAGGCTGCCCTGACTGACGCTCCAGTCAATGGCCTGACTGCCCTCAGGAAAACGCTCAAGCAGTGTCGCCGCGCCCTGCGCGGAGCGCAGCATATCGTCAAACTGCAGCCTGAGGCCCTGAACGGCATCGCCAAGCTGGTAGAGCTTCTGGGCGTCGGCCAGGTGAATAAACGCCGTGGTGCCATCCAGTTGCGCCCCCACCGAGAATACCCCGACTACGGTAAAGGCGCGCTCTCGGGGAAACAGACCAAATGGCGTCACAGTGACCTTGGGAAGAATCACTTGCAATGAATCACCGATATTCAGGCCCAGTTGACGCGCCAAAATATCGCCAAGAACAATCTCGTAATGACCGCCCTCTTCCCCTAAATAACGTCCAGCCAGCATGTTCTCTGAGACGGCAGAGACGCCCTTTTCCAACGCGGGGTCTATGCCGTACAAGGCTGCGCCCTGAATACGCCCACCGCTGGAGAGCATCGCATTGCCCCCGACGTAGGGCGCAGCGGCCTGCAGCCCCTCCTGCCCCAGAATTTGTCCGCGCCATTGCGACCAATCCTCCAGCTTCTGCTCGGGACCTTCAATATAGGCGTGGGGCAACACGGACAGAACACGCTTTTGCAGCTCGTGCTCGAAACCGTTCATGACGGCAGTAACGACGATCAGCGACACCACGCCGATCAGCATTCCCAGCAGGGAAAACCAGGACATCAGAGACAGGAAGCGATCATCACCCGCTGCGCGGCGAAAATAGCGAAGACCGATAAACAGTGGCAGAGAGGCAGCCATGAAGGTATAGGAAGGCCCTGTACGAAGACGCCAGATTAGCTGGCGTCGTAGAACTGTCCCTGACGGGCCGAGGACGCCGCTTTATCAGATTCTTCGCGGCACTTATTGGGATCATTGCCACAGAGATCACAGACGTAATCGGGATCGGCCAGCGCCGCCCCCACGCCACCGCAGGAACCGGCGATGGGCTTGCGGCCGAAGATCACGCCAACGGCCATCGCGGCAACAATCAGCATCATGACAATGATGGCGGCAAATATAGTAGCCATGACTAATTTTCTTCCTGTAAATGCTCAGACAGATAAGGCTTGAAAGCGCTGCTATAGCGACTGACAAAACCCTCTTCCGTTTTCTCAATCAGGTAAACCGGCATATTCTGGGCTTCGGCCAATTCCAGTGTACGCTTAGTGCCCATCACTGAAAAGGCAGTCGCCATGGCATCCGCAAAGGCACAAGACGGGTCCAGCACCGTCACCGATGCAAGACTGTGGCTGATGGGACGCCCCGTGCGCGGATCGATGGTATGGGAATAGCGGACACCATCTTCCTCAAAATAGTTGCGATAATCCCCGGAGGTCGCCACTGCCGTATCGCCCAGTTCAATGGCAAGCGTCGGTGCACCGCCGCCGGGGTTCTCGACCCCGATCCGCCAGGCATCGCCGCGAGGGCTGCTGCCGGCAACCCGCATCTCTCCGCCGATTTCCACGAGGTAGTCAGTCACCCCCAGTGATTCCAACCAGATCGCCGCGGCATCCACCCCATAGCCTTTGGCAATGGCGGATAGATCCATGTGCAGCGCCGCTTTCTTACGCAGTTTCGGCTCCAGCATATCGAGTTCGATACGGTCGTAGCCGATATCTTGCATGGCCGTCGCGATAGCGTCATCACTTGGCCGACCATCGTGCTTTTCTGGCCCAAATCCCCATAAATCAACCAATGGTGCCACCGTGATATCGAAGGCCCCACCCGTCAGCCAACTCACTTCCAGAGACATACTGAAAATATTGTAGAGAGGCTCACTGAGCGTCTGCCACTCGCCAACCGGTGCCCGGTTAAGCTGATTCAGCTCAGAGTCGTCGATATACGTTGAAGCCAGTTGGTTGAAGTGCACCAGCTGGTAGTCCAGTTGGCGCTTTAATTCCTCAGCCCGCAGCTCACCCGGATTGCGCAACGTAACATGGTAAGTCGTGCCCATAGTGCTTCCGCTGATGCGGATCACCTCTTCGGGAGCACCACTGCAGGCCGCCAGAAACAGAAAAAGCAGCACCAGGGCTGCTTTTTCTGTTGAGCGGCGTAAATCAGCCACCGAAATCATCAAGCAGAATATTCTCCGGTTCAACACCCAAGTCTTCCAGCATTTTGATAACCGCGGCGTTCATCATCGGCGGCCCACACATGTAGTACTCACAATCCTCGGGGGCCGGATGGTCCTTGAGGTAATTTTCATACAACACATTGTGGATAAAGCCGGTCATGCCCGTCCAGTTGTCTTCCGGCTGCGGGTCAGACAGGGCGAGATGCCATTCAAAATTGTCATTCTCTGCCGCCAGTTGGTCGTACTCATCCTGGTAGAACGCTTCGCGCAATGAGCGCGCACCGTACCAGAACGAGATTTTGCGTGTAGAGTTAAGACGCTTGAGCTGGTCAAAGATGTGCGAGCGCATAGGCGCCATACCCGCACCACCACCGATGAAAACCATCTCCGCTTCAGTTTCTTTCGCAAAGAACTCACCGAAGGGGCCATAGACCTTCACTTTGTCACCGGGCTTCAGATTGAAGACCCAGGATGACATCTGACCGGCAGGCAGTGACAGATTATTCGGCGGCGGTGTCGCAGCACGAATATTGAACTTCACAATGCCCTTCTCTTCCGGATAGTTGGCCATGGAGTAAGCGCGGATCACCGTCTCATTGACTTTGGACTCAACGTTAAAGAAACCAAAGCGCTCCCAGTCGCCGCGGTATTCTTCCGGAATATCAAAGTCAGAGTACTTCACGTGATGCGGAGGACACTCCAGCTGCACGTAACCACCCGCGCGAAAATCGACATTCTCGCCTTCCGGCAGTTTCAGCGTCAGCTCCTTGATGAACGTCGCCACATTGGGGTTGGATTGAACCGTACACTCCCACTGCTTAACGCCAAATACATCCTCAGGAACCTCGATCACCATGTCCTGCTTAACTGGTGTCTGACAGGACAGACGCCAACCTTCGCGGGCTTCACGGGGCGAGAAATGCGCTTCTTCTGTCGCCAGCATCGAGCCGCCGCCATCGGTAACGATACACTTGCACTGGGCGCAGCTACCGCCACCACCACAGGCTGATGCCAGGAAGATGCCCTGATTGGCCAGGGTGCCCAGCAGTTTGTCACCAGCGGGGACGCTGATGGTTTTTTCGCCATTTATCTCGATCGTGACATTGCCGCTACTCACCAGACGAGAGCGGGCAATCAGGATGACAGCTACCAGCGACAGTACGATCGCGGTAAACATTGTCACACCGAGAACAACCACTGTATTCATTAAAACGCCTCCAGTTATTTGTCTCGGTTACAGATCGATGCCGCCGAAGGACATGAAGCCCAGCGACATCAGACCGACGGTAATAAAGGTAATGCCCAGACCACGCAGACCTTCCGGCACGTCGCTGTACTTCAGCTTCTCGCGGATACCTGCCAGTGCAGTGATCGCCAGCGCCCAGCCGGTACCTGCCCCGGCGCCGTATACCACGGACTCGGCAAGGTTGTAGTCGCGCTCTACCATAAACAGCGAACCACCCATGATGGCGCAGTTTACGGTGATCAGCGGCAAAAACACGCCCAAGGCGCTGTAAAGCGCGGGCACGAACTTGTCGAGGAACATTTCCATGATCTGTACGATCGCCGCGATAACGCCGATGTAACTCAGCAGCCCAAGGAAGCTGAGATCCACATCCGGATATCCCGCCCAAGCCAGCGCGCCGTCGCGCAGCAGGTAGTTGTAGATCAGGTTGTTGACCGGCACGGTCAGCGCCAGTACCACGATAACCGCGATACCCAGACCAATAGCGGCTTGAATCTTTTTAGAGATCGCCAGGAACGTACACATACCGAGGAAGAAGGCCAAGGCCATATTCTCGATAAAGACCGACCTGACGAACAGGCTGATATAGTGCTCCATCAGAAGGCCTCCTTAACACTGCGGGTATTTTTGGCGATTTTGAATTCTTCCTTCTCGACCTGCTCGGTCTTCACGCTGCGCAGAACCCAGATGAAGAAACCAATCAGGAAGAACGCGCTCGGCGGCAACAACAGCAGGCCGTTGGGCACGTACCAGCCACCATCGGTAACCAGCGGCAGAATTTCGATGCCGAACAGCTTGCCGGAACCGAACAGTTCACGGAAGAACGCCACAGACAGGAGGACCACACTGTAGCCGAGGCCGTTGCCGATGCCGTCGATAAAGCTCGCCACTGGCGGGTTCTTCATCGCGAAGCCCTCGGCGCGCCCCATGACAATACAGTTGGTGATAATCAGGCCGACAAACACCGACAGCTGCTTGCTGATCGCAAACGCGTAGGCTTTCAGCACCTGATCAACCACGATAACCAGTGAAGCGATAATGACCATCTGCACGATGATCCGGATCGCACCGGGAATGTGGTTACGGATCAGCGAGACCGCAAAACTGGAAAACGCGGTTACCAGAATTACCGAAATACACATGACCACAGTGACCTTCATGCTGGAGGTCACCGCGAGCGCACTACAAATCCCCAGAATCTGCAGTGCAATCGGGTTGTTCTTAAATACCGGTGAGGTCAATGCCTCTTTTAACGTCGCCATAACTTAGGCCTCCCCTGCACGCAGATTTTCCAGGAAGAGCTTGTAGCCATTGTCGCCCATCCAGAATTGAACCAGGTTACTCACGCCGCGGCTGGTCAGTGTTGCACCGCTCAAGCCATCCACTTTGTTTTCAGCATTGCGCGTCGATGCATCAACACTGCCCTTGATCAGCTCAATGGCGACTTGGCCGTCGTCGTAAACTTCCTTACCGGGCCAAAGTGCTTTCCACTTGGGATTGTCGACTTCGCCACCCAGTCCGGGGGTTTCGCCATGCTCGTAAAAGCCGAGACCCGCTACGGTATTCAGGTCGTTTTCCAAGGCCAGGAAACCGTAGAGTGTCGACCACAGACCTGCACCGCGAACCGGCAGAATGATCTTATCCAGCTCACCGTCATGCTCGACCATATACACCACCGCGAAATTCTCGCGACGCTTGATCTTGGCGGTGTCGTCTTCGCCCAGAGCGATGGAAGTCGCCGGATCTTTGGCAATCTGAGACTGCTCAAAGCCGTCCGGGCTGTATTGATCGCTGAATTTGCCTGTTTGCAGATTCACAATGCGAGTCGTTACCTTCTCAAATTGCTTCTCTACACTTTCGTCGGCACTCAACATTCCCGCTGCCGCAAGAATATTCGCTTTGCGATCCAGCGCTTTGTTGGCCACCTGGGCCGGCTTGAGCAGCACCGCTGCCGAAGAAACTACCAGTGCGCAGACAATACAGAGTGTTACCGCGACCAGCAGCGTTTTTTGAATACTGTCGTTATTAGCCACGTGCCAACCTCCGTTTGATATTTGCCTGAACCACGAAGTGGTCAATCAGGGGCGCGAACAAGTTGCCGAACAGAATCGCCAGCATCATGCCCTCTGGGAAGGCCGGGTTAACCACGCGAATCAGTACCACCATGGCACCAATCAACAGACCAAATATAAATTTGCCGGTGTTCGTCATAGCTGCTGACACGGGATCAGTCGCCATAAAGATCATCCCAAAAGCAAAGCCGCCCAGCACAAAGTGCCAGTACCAGGGCATCGCCATCATGGGATTTTCACCGCCAATGGAGTTGAACAGCAGAGACAAAGCAACCATGCCGCTGAACACACCCAGCACAATGCGCCAGGAGGCAATGCCGGTCCACAACAGCACCGCACCACCGATCAAAATAGCGATAGTAGAAACTTCACCCATGGAGCCATGCATATTGCCGGTGAAAGCGTCGAACCAGGTCAGGTTTTGCTGCAGTGCGGCCATGCCTTCGCTAGCCGCGACCGACAGCGCTGTGGCGCCGGTGTAGCCATCTACTGCGGTCCACACCGCATCACCCGACAGTTGTGCAGGGTAAGCGAAGAACAGGAACGCACGTCCAGTCAGCGCGGGGTTGAGGAAGTTTTTGCCCGTACCGCCAAAGACTTCTTTACCCACGACAACGCCGAAACTGATACCCAGCGCCACTTGCCACAAGGGAATCGATGGCGGGCAAATCAGGGCGAACAGAATGGAGGTAACGAAGAAGCCCTCGTTCACTTCATGTCCGCGCTTCATGGCGAACAGCACTTCCCAGAAGCCGCCGACCACAAAGGTTACGGCGTAAACGGGGATAAAGAACCAGAAGCCATGCCAGAAGTTATCCCAAAGACTGCTGGGATCGTATCCGGCAAACATGCCGATCATAACGTGACGCCAGCCCTCACCGGCGGCAAGTCCGGCCTCAGCCATGATGGTATTGGCCTGAAAGCCGATGTTCCACATACCGAAGAACATCGCTGGGAAGGCACAGAACCACACGGTGATCATGATGCGCTTGAGATCAACGCCATCGCGAACGTGTGCCGTGGTTTTGGTCACAGAACCCGGTGAATAAAAAATGGTGTCTACTGCTTCATACAGCGCATACCACTTTTCAAAGCGGCCGCCTTTTTCGAAATGCGGCTCAAGATTGTCTAACAGTGATCGCAGACCCATGATTTACCCCTCCTTCTCGATGCGGCTGAGATTGTCACGGAGAATCGGGCCGTATTCATATTTGCCAGGGCAAACATAGGTACACAGCGCCAAATCTTCTTCATCCAACTCCAGACAGCCCAAGTCTTGAGCCATCTGCGTGTCACCCACAATCAGTGCGCGCAGCAACTGAGTCGGCAGGATGTCCAAGGGCATCACGCGCTCGTAAGCGCCCACGGGCACCATCGCCCGCTCACTGCCATTGGTATTGGTGGTATACGGCAGCGCCTTCTTCATGAACTGCGAGAGATAAATACGCAGTGTCGAGTGCTTGTTCGCTCCCGGCGACAACCAACCCATGAATTCACGCTGCACGCCTTCCAGCAGCACGCTGACCTGATTGTGGTAGCGCCCCAGGTACGCGAGAGCGCCACGCGCCGTGCGACCGCCCAGGATAGAACCGGAGATCAAGCGATTCTCACCCGCTTTAAGCTGCCCGGCGCAAAGCTCTTCCAGGCTGGCGCCCAGACGGGTGCGCAGCAGCCGCGGCTGCTCTACTTGCGGGCCGGCGAGTGCAACCACACGCTCAGTGCTGAGTTTACCTGTGGTGAACAAACGACCAATGGCAATCACATCTTGATAGCCGACAGAAACCAGCTGCTTGTTGAGGCTGGCACCTTCGAGAAAATGCATGTGCGTGCCGACCAGGCCCGCAGGGTGTCCACCCGCAAACTCGGTCACGTGGAGCTGGCTGTTATCCAGCGCGGGCACGTTGCTGCCTGGCGCCACACAGAGGTGGACTTTGCCATCGGTCAGCTTGCACAGCACTTCCAAACCATGGCTGAAGTCTTCTGCGGCTTCGGCAATCACCACTGCGGGATCTGCCGCCAGCGGATGCGTGTCGATGGCTGTCACGAAGATCGCAGCAGGCTTGGCATCCAGTGCAGGCACTTTGCTGAAAGGACGCGTGCGCAATGCCGTCCACAGACCGGATTGCTGAAGATTTTCGGCAACCTGATCGCGGCTCAGCCCCGACAGTTCTGCAGCAGAATAGCTGGCAAAGCTCTCGAACTCGTCATCTTCAACATCGATCACGACCGATTGCAGCACCCGCTTTTCACCGCGGTTAATGGCAGAAACCACACCGGTTGCTGGAGCGGTGTAACGTACGCCTTCGGTCTTCTTGTCGGTAAAAAGCAGTTGACCGGTTTTCACCCGATCCCCCACTTTTACCGCCATTGTCGGCTTCATGCCGACATAATCGAAGCCGATCAACGCCACCGAGCGGGCTTTTGGCCCTGGCTCGATGCGCTGTTCAGGCGCGCCGGATATGGGCACATCTAAGCCCCTGGAGATTTTGATCATAAGACTCTCTGACACTCTTATGGTTGAACGCGAAAAATAAAATTCTGCGAATCCGGGGCAGACGGGCACACCGGCGGTGGATGATCAGCGCCACCCACTAAAAAAATTGCCGCAAGTATATAGACTCCGGCTATCGGCTGTCACGGCGAAACTGGCCGATGCGGCCAGTCCTCTATGCAAAACGGCCAGCAACGCAATGCGAAACTGGCCGTTGGCGCGACTTATTCGGCGGGGTACACCGCGTACTTGACCCCGGCCATCTGCTCGAGGATCCGGTGTACCTGACAGCTGTAACCGAACTCGTTGTCGTACCAGCAGTAGAGGATGGCGTGAGTGCCATTAACAATAGTGGCTTCACTGTCAAACACGCAGGCGTGACGCGAGCCGACAAAATCACTGGAAACCACTTCCGGCGAGTTCGAGTAGTCAATTTGCTTGCGCAGCGGAGAATGCAGTGCCGCCTGACGCATATGCTCATTCAGCTCTTCAACCGTTGTTGCGGTTTTCAGATTGAGCGACAGAATGGCCAGCGAAACGTTGGGCGTCGGCACTCGGATCGCATTGCCGCTCAATTTGCCCAGCATTTGTGGCAACACTTTACCTACCGCTTTGGCCGCACCGGTTTCAGAGATAACCATGTTCAGCGGTGCACTGCGACCACGACGGTTGCCCTTGTGGTAGTTGTCGATCAGGTTCTGGTCATTGGTGTACGAGTGAACCGTCTCAACGTGACCACTCTCAATACCAAAACGGTCGTCCAGCACTTTCAGCGGCGGCGCGATGGCGTTAGTGGTACAGCTGGCGGCAGAAATAATGGTATCGCTGTCGAGAATCTGCTCATTATTGACGCCGGCAACGATATTTTTCATATCACCTTTGCCGGGCGCCGTCAGAATCACTTTAGAAATGCCGGGGCGAGACAGATGGATCGACAGACCTTCGCTGTCGCGCCATTTGCCGGTGTTATCAACCAGGATGGCATCGTTGATGCCGTATTGGGTGTAATCCACTTCCTCAGGGCTGTTGGCGTAGATCACCTTCACTTCCACACCGTTGGCCACAAAAGACTGGCGCTCTTCATCGACACGAATGGTGCCATTGAAAGGACCGTGAACCGAGTCGCGGCGCAGCAGCGAGGCGCGCTTGACCAGATCATTTTCAGCACCGCCCTGGCGTACAACCACCGCGCGCAGGCGCAGGTTGTCACCGCCGCCGGCTTTCTCGACCAGCAGGCGCGCCATCAAACGACCGATACGGCCAAAGCCATACAGCACCACATCGCGGGGTGGACGGGTCAGTTCCTTGTCACCACCGACCAGATCGGCAACCTGACTGCGGACAAATTCATCAACCGACTTCCCAGCCGGCTTGCCTTCGGCCTCGTAGGCAACCGCAATACGGCCAGCATCAATATGGGCCGTACCCAAGTCCAATGCAGCCAGCGCCTGAATCACCGGAAAGGTTTCAAACTCCGACAGTTCGTTTTGCTCGACCTGACGCACAAAGCGGTGCGCCTGCATGATATCCAGCACTGACAGATTGACCAGATTCTTTCCGTAGATGTAGGTTTTGACGTTGTTGTTGCGGTAGAGCTTACCGATCAGGGGAATCATCCCCTCGGCCAATGCTTCGCGCTCTTTCCAGTCGGCGAAGTAATCATCAGGACGCTCTCGTCTTCTCTCTGTCACGGCGGGTACCCTTTGCTGTCGGAGGGGGAAAATTGGAGCGCGTATTATCTTTATTCGAGGGGCGCTTATCAAGGCTCTGCAAGGCCAACTGCTACCAATGTCGAACGATTTACGCGCATTTTTGACGCCATCCTCGGGGTTACGAGGAAAAGCCTCTGCACGTTACAATGCCCGCCCTTCCCATCACCGACGACTGTACCTGTGATAGCACTGCCCGACTCTCTTCAGCTCAGCCCGCAACAAAGCCTCAACCTCGGCGGCATTCCGCCCGGCAGTCAGGCCCTGGTCGCCAGCCGCTTGGCGCAGCAGCTGGAGCAGCCCCTGCTGATGATCGCGTCGAGCACCGCCGAGGCATACCGCCTGGAGCAGGCGCTACAGTTTTACGCGGATGGTTTGGATATCAAGTTATTGCCTGACTGGGAAACCCTGCCCTACGACAATTTCTCTCCCCATGAAGACATTATCTCTGAGCGGCTGCGCTGCCTGACTGAGATCAGCTCGCTGCAGCAGGGCATTGTCATCGCCCCCATCACGTCTTTAATGCAGCGTATTGCCCCCACCGACTACGTCAACGGTCGCAGCCTCCAATTGACGCGAGGGCAGCAGCTCGACCTGGCGGATTTCCGACGGGACCTGGAAAAACGCGGCTATAACAACGTCAACACCGTCTATCAGCACGGCGAATACGCCCTTCGCGGCGCGGTGCTGGATATCTTCCCCATGGGCAGCCCACTGCCCTACCGCCTCGACCTGCTGGACGACGAGATCGACAGCCTGCGCAGCTTCGACCCCGAGAACCAACGCAGCCTGGAACAGGTAACGCGCATCGACCTGCTCCCCGGCCGCGAATTCCCGCTGGACGACGACGGTATTGCGGGGTTCCGGCGCCGCTGGCATGAGCGCTTCAATGTGGACCATCGAAAATGCCCGGTCTATCAGGACGTGAGCAGCGGCATTGCCCCCGCCGGGGTCGAATACTACTTGCCACTGTTCTTTGAGCAGTGCGGCAGCCTGTTTGACTACCTGCCCGAGAACATTGCCGTGTTGCGCGCCGACGGTATTGAAGCCGCCGCAGAGCACTACTGGCAAGATATTCACCACCGCTATGAGCAGCGCAGTGGCGACACCCAGCGTCCCGTGCTCAGCCCCGCCGAGCTATTCATTCCGGTACCGGAATTATTCGCCGCGCTAAAAACCTATCCACGACTGCGCCTGAGCCACGAGGCAAGCAGTCGTCCGGAGCTGAACCTGGCCAGCGAGACGCTGCCGCCACTGGATGTTGACGCGCGCGCCAGCGATCCGATACGCGCGCTCCGCGCCTATGCGGAAACCCATCGCATTTTGCTCTGCGCCGAATCTGCCGGCCGACGCGAAGCCCTGATCGACCTGCTCAAACGTAATCACCTTCATCCCGCCACGGTCGATTGCTGGCGGGACTTTGCCGACGGCACTCAAGCGCTGGCCATTACCACCGCCGCCCTTGAAGACAGCCTGGCATTCAGCCAGCCAACACCGTTTGCCGTGGTTGCCGAAGCTCAGCTCTTCGGCCGACGCGTCGCGCAGAGTCGCCGGCGACGCAAAACCACCGGCAATGCCGAAGCGGTGGTTAGAAATCTCGCCGAACTCCGCATCGGCGCCCCTGTTGTGCACGCCGATCACGGCGTGGGGCGATATCTGGGTTTGCAGCGTCTGGATGTGGACAATGAAAGCCATGAATTCCTGACCCTGGAATATGCTGACGGCGCCAAGCTCTATGTACCGGTATCAGCCCTGCAGTTGATCAGCCGCTACACCGGCGCCGACGACGAACTCGCGCCGCTCCACAAACTGGGCAGTGACCAGTGGAGTCGCAGCAAACGCAAAGCCGCAGAGAAAATTCGCGACGTGGCAGCAGAATTGCTGGACATCTACGCCCGGCGCGAGGCGCGCAAAGGCCGAGCCTTCGACATTGATAACGACTATCAGCAATTTGCCGACGCCTTCCCTTTCGAGGAAACGCCGGATCAACAAGCTGCTATCGACGCCGTTCTGAGAGACCTGCGCTCCGAACAACCCATGGACCGATTAGTCTGTGGCGACGTGGGCTTCGGCAAAACGGAAGTCGCGGTGCGCGCCGCCTTTATTGCGGTACAGAACAGCAGCCAGGTGGCAATTCTGGTTCCCACCACCCTGCTCGCTCAACAGCACTACGAATCCTTCCGAGACCGCTTTGCAGACTGGCCCTTCAAAATAGAAGTACTGTCGCGCTTCCGCACCGCGGCCGAGCAACAGGCCGTGATCAAGGATTTGCAGGCAGGCAAGATTGATATCCTGATCGGCACGCACAAGCTGTTGAGCAGCGACATTCGCTATGCCAACCTCGGATTGGTGATCATCGACGAAGAGCACCGCTTTGGCGTTCGCCAGAAAGAAGCATTGAAAAATCTTCGTGCCGAAGTCGATGTGCTGACCCTGACGGCCACCCCGATTCCCCGCACACTGAATATGTCCATGTCGGGCATTCGCGACCTTTCGATCATTGCCACGCCGCCCGCGCGGCGCCTGTCGGTAAAAACCTTTGTACGCGAACGCGATGAGGCACTGATCAAAGAGGCCATTCTCCGAGAGGTATTACGCGGCGGTCAGGTGTATTACCTGCACAATGAAGTCAAAACCATCGAGAAAACAGCCCGTGACCTGCAGGCGCTGCTGCCCGATCTGCGCATTGGCATCGGCCACGGCCAGATGCGCGAGCGCGAGCTTGAGCAGGTGATGAGCGACTTCTATCACAAGCGGCACAATGTGCTGCTGTGCTCGACGATTATCGAAACCGGTATCGACGTTCCGAATGCCAACACCATTATTATCGAGCGCGCTGACAAATTTGGCCTGGCGCAACTGCACCAGTTGCGGGGACGCGTCGGTCGCTCCCACCACCAAGCCTACGCCTATTTGCTGACGCCGCCACAGAAGCAACTGACCCGCGACGCCGAAAAACGCCTCACGGCAATCAGTGAAGCAGACGACCTTGGCGCAGGCTTCACACTGGCTACCCACGACATGGAAATTCGCGGCGCCGGGGAACTGCTGGGAGAAGGCCAGAGCGGACAGATTCACTCCATCGGTTTCAGCTTGTATATGGAAATGCTGGATCGCGCGGTGAAAGCCATTAAAGACGGGAAAACCGTCGACCTTGAGTCCAACCAGAGCGATCATACTGAAGTCAATCTGCGTATTCCGGCCCTCATTCCCGACGATTATCTGCCGGATGTCCAGGAGCGACTGATGCTGTACAAGCGCGTCGCCAGCGCCGACAGCCGCGACGAATTGCGGGAGCTGCAAGTAGAAATGATCGACCGGTTCGGGCTGTTGCCGGAGCCCTGTAAACACCTGTTCCGCTGTGCTGAATTACGGTTGCGCGCTATCGCCATAGGCCTGAGTAAAATCGAGGCATCCGGCGCGGGCGGTCGTATAGAGTTTGCCGACGACACAAAGGTTGAGCCCATCAACATTGTGCAACTGGTGCAGAAAAATGCTGCACGCTACCAGCTCGACGGCGCCAATGCGCTGCGCTTTAAAGAGCAGACGGAGGCCGCAGAACAGCGCATTGAGGCAGTGGAACGCTTGCTTGATCTGCTTGCACCCAGTACAACATAGGCCGAGCGCCTCTCGTGACAAGGAAAGAGATTCCCACTATGCATCGCCAACGCTTCTTCGCCCTCCTGTTCGCCACACTGCTCAGTGCGGGCGCGCTGGCTCAGCCCGACGGGCGCTATCAGATCGATCTGGTGGTTTATGCCAACACCGATCCTGCCGCACAACAGGCCGAGGTCTGGCCAGACAATCTTCACCTGCGCTACCCCCACGACTGGGTCCGGCTGAACAACCAAGGGGAAGCGAACCTCAGCCGTGTCGGCACCCACCACCCACAGTTTGCCAAGGCCCTGCGCTCTCTTAAGCTGTCATCGCGTTATCGCATACTGACCCAACTGAGCTGGATACAGGATTTAGAGCCCAGAAAACGCGCACCGGCGGTTCTTATTCAAGGGGGGGAGCGCTACGGCGAGCACTATGAGCTGGAAGGCTATGTTCGTATCGCACTGGAGCGCTATCTGTATGCCGAGCCACAACTCTGGCTTTCGCGCTTTGGCTACCAGCAGGGCAATTACTACTTGCCCAGACGGCCCAACCGCCA
The DNA here is from genome assembly GCF_984394615.1 of Spongiibacter sp. Classification (NCBI taxonomy): domain Bacteria; kingdom Pseudomonadati; phylum Pseudomonadota; class Gammaproteobacteria; order Cellvibrionales; family Spongiibacteraceae; genus Spongiibacter; species Spongiibacter sp. Next base: position 25,472 of record NZ_CFHTQA010000042.1, read on the forward strand.
TCAGCCGATTGACGAGGAAGTGGAGATCCCGCAGGAAGATACCCTCCCCCCGCAGGAGGCACTGGTGGAATTCCCTGGCACAGACATGAGTATTGAGGATAACGCGCCCAGCCAACCGGTTATTCCGGTAGGCGCCGAGCCGGTAGAACGGATCGTAGTGATGAGCGAAGAACGCCGCATGCGCAGCGATGAGCTTCACTATATCGATAACCCGCTGTTTGGCTTGCTGATCATGATCAGCAAGCCCCAAACCTCAACCGTGGCTGAGGATACACTGAGCCAGCAGTGATTTGACCTGCAGCATGCCGGTATCGATGACGGCCTGAATATCTTCCATCGTAATCAGGGTGTCGCTCAATCCGGCACCCGGATTGACCACCAGACACACCGAGGCATAATCCAGCCCGGCTTCCCTGGCCAGCGCAGCCTCAGGCATGGCTGTCATCCCCACCATATCATTGCCGTCTCGCGCCAAGCGTTGAATTTCCGCCGCCGTTTCCAGACGCGGTCCCTGTGTTACCGCATAGGTACCATAGGGCTCGACATCAATATCTGCCGTCTGGGCTGCGGCACACAATCGCAGGCGTAACTCTTCGCAATAGGGGTAACTAAAATCGATGTGTTGGACATTGCCATCCCGGCCATCGTAGAACGTGTGCTCGCGCCCCCAGGTGTAATCATTAATCTGCTCCGGCAAGGCAATTACCCCCGCAACAAAGCGCTCACTGATGCCACCCACTGCGTTCACTGCAATAATCTCACCCGCACCGGCGTCTTTCAGCGCTTGAATATTGGCCCGGTAGTTGATCGCGTGCGGCGGCAGCGAGTGCCCCACACCGTGACGGGGCAGAAACAGAAATTCCGCGCCCTTGTATCTCATCTGATGAATCGGCGCGCTCGGGGCACCGTAGGCAGTCTCCACCTCGCGGGTACCCAACAACTCCGCGCCGGGCCAATCGCACAAGCCCGTTCCACCGATCACCGCAATCGTTTTAGGCATTCTCAATGTCTCCTGCTTCGCTGCCATCGCGAGCAACACGCTCTATTTGTACCGGGTCCATTTTGATAGTACTGGTTGGGTAAGCCACATCGGCCCCCAGCTCATGAACAATCTCGAGAATGTTGAGCAGGATGTCCTGCTTAATTTCATGGTATTTCACCCACTGCGTCGTCTTTGTGAAGGTATACACAAAGAAATCGAGTGAAGACGCATTAAAGCTGTTGAAATTGACGATCAGTGTCTTGCGGGTATCAATTTCGGGATGGTTGGCCAGCATTTCCCGGACCTTGCTGATAATCGCCGGAATGTGCTTCGCATCGTCATAGCGCACACCGATAGTTTCATATATGCGGCGGTTTAACATGCGCGAGGGGTTTTCCACCGAAATCTGCGTGAAGGTGGCATTCGGCACATAAAGCGGACGCTGATCAAAGGTCCGTATGCGGGTTTGCCGCCAGCCGATATTTTCCACTGTCCCCTCAATATTCTTGTCGGGGGACCGAATCCAGTCTCCGACAGAAAACGGGCGATCGAGATACACCATCAACCCACCGAAGAAATTCGCCAGCAAATCCTTGGCGGCAAAGCCCACCGCGATCCCGCCGATACCCCCAAAGGCCAACACCCCGGAGATACTGTAGCCAAGGTTCTGCAGAATCATCAGCACTACGACGATAATCACCGCGCTGCGCACCAGCTTGCCGAGCGCCATGACGGTTGTCTGGTCGATGGGCTCATCGTCGTCGCCATATTCCCGCGACAGAATCCCTGTTTCTATCTCTCGAACCAGCTTGACCAAAAACCAGCCAAGAATCGCCATTACCGCTACCGCGCGGAAGGGCTGTAGCGCCGAAAAGATATCCGCATCCGTACTTTCGCCAATAATCTCCAGTACGTGACTGGCACCAACGACCCAAATCATCAGAATTAGTGGCTTGCGAGACGCCAGCAACAAGGCGTCGTCCCAGAGGTTGTGCGTTCTGGCAAATTTCTCCGCCAGCTTATTGAGCAGTCGTCCGACGAATAAGTTGGCCGTCAGCATGATCAAGACGACGATAAAGACTTCTGTGAGCCATGGGTAATTAGAAAACTCCACACCCTTTAGCCAGTCCTGAGACAGCACCGCAGTTCCTCCGCGCTAGACAGATTATTTGTTATGACCGCGTCCGTTATAGCTGGCTGCACTAAAAAAGCGCGGTCAAAATGGGAAAAGCAGTTTAACTTAGGTAGCCATCCCTCTGAAAGCGCTTGGATTTCGCCATGCATCCAATAATTCACTAAGGAGAAACCACGGTTATCGACGCGCAAATACCGACTGGACACCCCCAGGGGAAGTGATAGCTTGGTGCAAAAGTCGAAGAAAGGAGGCAAGCGTTATGGCGAGCATAGCTCCTCAAGTTGGCAGCTGGTACAAAGACCTTGAAACTGACCAGCAGTTTGAAGTCGTTGCGATCGACGACCGGGAACACACCATCGAAGTGCAAATGATTGATGGCGAGATTTGCGAATATGATCTGGAGAGTTGGCGACAGCTCGCCCTGCAGAGTATCGAAGAACCCGAGGACTGGCGTAATGCCTTTGAGCTCAGCGACGACGACTACCGCGACTGGGGCGACGGCTTAATACCGGAACAACTCTGCAACCCGTTACACGAAATAGAAACTGACGTCGTCAACGGCCTTTTTGACGACTACTGAAACCCTCTCCCCCCTCTGCCCGCCCACGGCTTTACTGGGGCGGGCCTCTTCACATCATACCCTCGCTTCAGAAAATACAGGGCAGCGCTTGCACTGGATAAAATACTGTATATACTCACAGTTACTGTATAGATAACCAGACCGCGATTATGGAAAAGCTAACTGCCAGACAAGCTCAGGTTCTCGAACTTATCAAAAGCCATATTGAAGACACAGGCTACCCTCCGACGCGGGCAGATATTGCCAAGGAGCTGGGGTTCCGATCGCCCAATGCGGCGGAAGAACATCTCAAGGCACTGGCGAGAAAAGGCGCCATTGAAATCATTCCCGGCGCTTCTCGTGGCATCCGTCTTCCGGAAGAACTCGGCATCCCCATTGTCGGTCAAGTGGCAGCAGGTAGCCCTATCCTCGCGGAGGAGCACATCGAAGATCACTGCGCCATCTCGCCAAATTTGTTTACCCCGGCTGCAGACTATTTCCTTCGTGTTCGCGGTGACAGCATGATCAATGCGGGCATCTTCGAGAACGACCTCCTCGCCGTTCACCGCACTCCCGTTGCCCATAACGGGCAGATTATTGTCGCGAGAATCGGTGACGAAGTTACCGTTAAGCGCCTGCAGAAAGAGAAAAGTAACCACCGCTTGCTGTTAATTGCGGAAAACCCGGACTACGCCCCCATTGAAGTTGACCTGCGTGAACAGGACTTTGCTATCGAAGGCCTGAGCGTAGGCGTATTGCGTCGAGGAAACTGAACATGGCTTTTGAACAACGCCCTCTTTTTGACCAGCAGCACCCGGCTGACAACGCGCACATTACGGAAATCACCCTTAGCAGCCAGGCGCAACTGTCGCGCACTCTGCTGTCCGCCATGCTGGGCCAGCTCTGCGGCAACACCGATCCGCGCTGGCTTTGCTGGGTTGCAGATCGGCCGGTCAAACCGCTACTTGACGCCAACAGCCCTGAACGGGGACAGCGCATCCTGCAAGTCGTTGTAAATGAAGGCAGTCTCTGCAATATCGCTGCTCGTGCCCTTGAGCGCGGAAAGAGCCACACCGTCGCGGTGTTACTGAAAGGCCCACTGGGAGCTGCCGAGCGACAACTGCTAACCCACGCTGCAAAGGCAGGCCAGGCCGAATGCCTGGTAATCCACTTACAGGATTAATTGAACGTATACAGAAAGGAAACCGTGCTCAATGCACGGTTTTAGATTGAGGCAACACGCCGTCAATGGCATCTTCATCATCATCGACATCATCTTCCACGTCATCGCTGATGATCTGCGCGGCTTCCAGCCCCGCCTGCACCATGACCCTGGCCAGCTCCAGGCAAGAGCCCGGAATCTGCTTGCGGGTCTCATCAGAAAAGCGAATGGTCACCAACGGCTGCTCATCGCCCTCAGAGCGCTGCAGCACAATATCGCCATTTGCCAATTCAACCAGTTCTAAATAAGACAGCACAGAATATCCCTTGAGTCGATCTTGCCCGAACAACGGGGTTGACCGGTAGTGTAACAAAGGCAGCCTATCTCCGGCCAATCAGTATTCCTGCAGTGTCGCCCGATGCCGGTTCACGGTATCACTCAGGAACTCCAGGGCCTCCCAGCTCCGTTGCAGCGAGTCATCCTCACCGCGAGAAGAAGCAATAAGTGCGCCGGAAGATGCCTGCACCGCAGAGGGCGCATTGATAAACGCGTACTCCAATACCCATTTGAGTCGCGCGTCATGGCTTTCCCTGTCAGCCAGTTCCGCTATCTCCGGCGGATGCTCACCTGATGAGAGGACGCGGGCCGAATAACGACCGATAGGAATCGCCTGCTGAAACCGGGGTTGCTGGAATAGCAAATCCGCTAAATGGCTCTCGTAAGCCAGCCGCAGTTGCCAGAGACAGGATTCAAGACAAGCCCGATGGAAATGCCCTCCCCACTCTTCCCGACTGCCCTCAGTCAGTTGGTTCAAATACTGTCGGGCAAGAAACAGATGGAGGTTGCATTGCCCTCGGTAGGTTTCTGACGACATGCTGTCCCGCCCTATTTGTCTGATGTCTTACGGCTGGTCTTTTTCGCTTTGACTCTCGCCACCCATTTCCCGCCTTCATAAAAGGCTGACCAACCGCTGGGTTTTCCCTCAACTTCTGACTGTACGTACTGCTCTTTCGTCTTACGGCTGTAGCGAATCACCGTATCGCGACCTTCGTCGTCCTCAGCAGGCGCCGAGAACAGGAAGTTGTATTTGGGGTCAATTTCCGCCTGATGAGGGAGGATTTCTTTTACCAGAGGCGCCCGGGTCTCCCGATTCTTGGGGAAACCGCTGGCGGCGAGGAACAGCCCTGACGCCCCATCGCGCAACACGTAGTGATCATCCACTTTTTCACAGCGCAATTCGGGCATGGACACAGGGTCCATTTTCGGCGGCGCGGCCTCCCCATTGCGCAGCAATTTGCGGGTATTCTTGCAGTTCTCATTGGTACAGCCAAAATACTTGCCGAAACGGCCGGTTTTCAGCTGCATATCGGCCCCGCATTTATCACACTCGATGACCGGACCGTCATAGCCCTTCACTTTGAAGGTGCCGCGCTCGACCTCGTAGCCACTGCAATCCGGGTTGTTGCCACAGATGTGCAGCTTGCGCTGCTCATCGATCAAATAGCTTTCCATCGCCGTGTTACAGATCTTGCAACGATGCATACTGCGTAGTACGCGGGATTCCGCCTCGTCGTCATCCGCATCGATGCGCACAAATTCCTCGCCAGGAACGAGATTGATGGTCTGTTTGCAACGCTCCTTTGGCGGCAGTGAATAGCCCGAGCAGCCCAGAAACACGCCGGTACTCGCCGTACGAATTTGCATATTGCGACCGCACTTCGGACAGGAGATATCTGTTTCGGTAGGCTGATTGCTGCGCATGCCACCGTCGTCATCTCCGGCCTTTTCCAGGCTTTCCGTGAACGCCGTGTAAAAGTCGTCCAGCAGCGCTTTCCAGTTACGATCACCGGAAGCGACGCTGTCCAGCGACTCTTCCATGCGTGCGGTAAAACTGTAATCGAGGAGGTTACTGAAACTTTCAACGAGACGGTCGGTGACGATATCGCCCATCTTCTCTGCAT
>NZ_CFHTQA010000043.1:0-31185 GCF_984394615.1 Spongiibacter sp.
AAAAAGCCGCCTCCTATACGGAAGCGGCTCCATGAAACCTGACAACCTATGTCAGGACGGGACACGGGCTGTGTTTGCGCGATATGTTTGCAGGATATATTTTCGAGAGGCACTTCGCTCAGTCGAAGCGGAACAGATTGTGCGTTTCCCCGGCACTTACCTGGCCGCGCTGCCCAATCACATCTTCGCTGAGTAGCTGCTTGAACAGGGTCTCGTCCTGCTCAGTGTGGGCGATAAACCGTGCGCCGCTGTCCAGTCTGCCGACGATAATGCCCTGATCGGGAACGCCCTTGTTGCACACAACGGTATAGCTGTCGACACGTGCCGCGCCTTCCGGGGCAGCCTCAACCTGAGGGTGAGGGGCATTGTCGATACGTGCCTGAAGCTCGCGGTCATCGCCGCGCTGCCACGCTGAACTGGGCGGTGTGGCGCTGTACACGCCGATGGACTGCTTGGTCATGTACCAGCCGTTCGCGGTAATCAGGCCGCGGTCCTCTGGCCGTTCGCGCAGTTGCTGAACGATCGTCGTAATCGCGTGCAGGCTGTAACTGTGGCCGGGGCCGCCGAAGTAGGGCAGACCGCCGGTCAGGCTCAGGGCACGGTCGCCAAAGGGGTCGATCGACAGGGCGTCGCAGGCGAGTTCCACGGCGCAGGGGAAGCAGCTATAGAGATCCATGATGGCAATGTCATCGATATCACAACCCGCCCGTTGCAACGCCGCCTTACCCGCGATTTCAATGGAGCTTGAACGGGACAGGTCTTCGCGCTCCGAGACATACCACACTTCATTGGCGTCAGCGCAGCCGTGCAGATAAATCCAGCGGTCGCTGGCAATGCCAAGCTCACGGGCAGTACCTACCGTGGTAAGAATGACGGCGGCGGCCATGTCGACGTTCATCTGCGCGCAGAGATAGCGGTTGTAGGGAAAGGCCAGATAGGGACTGCTGTCGCCAAAGCTCATCAGCGTCGCGGCATCGCGGGGGCGCTGGTAAGACCAGGCATCCGGGTTTTCACAGGCGGTATGGCTAAGGCCTTCCATAATGCGGCCGATATGCGCGAGGTGCTGTTCCAGCGTGTGGCCGTAGCGGTGGCGCAGGGCGTTTTCAAACAGCGGGTACATGTGGGTGGGCAGCCACAGATTGTGGCGGTGCTCTTCGGCATTGGCGCCGTCGCGATTAGGCCAGGGCTCGTCACATTGTCCCGGCTCGGCCTTTGGCCAGTGACTGATGTCGTGCCCGTTGCCGAGCAGTGCGCGCAGACTGGCGCTCAGTTCGCCGCCGGCAATGGCAACCGCGCGGGCTTTGCCTTCATGCAGCTGTTGGGCGAAATGGTTGACCAGCATCTGCGGCCCGTTGCCGCCTTCGGGGGCTTTGAGGCAGCGGCTGTCGAAGCCGAGCCGCTTGGCCAGTTCAATGGACGGATACTGTGGCAGCAGGGCTGCCAGTTCGGGAGTGACCTCCAGCAGGCTGGGCTCGGTGATCAGGACATCAATAGCGCCTTGCAGTGCTTTGTAGGCACCACTGTCTTCCATCGCCAGCTCAATCGCACATTGCAGTGCATCGACGGGAGTGCGTTCCCGGTGGCCGCTGTCTCGAAAGGTACGCTGGCCAACGCCAACGAGAATGGGGGTGTTGTCTGCAACTGTCATAGTCAGCCCTTGTGGCGGATCGCATTATGGTGGTGGCAAGTATCGCAATAACTCGCGGCAGGGGCGAGTGCTAAACCGATTGTGCCAGCCTTTGTGATGGGCTTTAGCGGCGCGGCGCGCCAGCTTGGTTAGCGGGCGCCACGGGCTCTTCCCGACCACTGTTCTGGCGCATACGCCGGGGGGATACCGCATAGTAGTCGCTGAACGCCCGGTTGAAGTTATTGGGGTGGGTGTAACCTAGCTGAAAGGCAATTTCCTTGAGGCTGAGCCCGGTGCTGGTCAGGTATTCCTTTGCCAATTCCATGCGGACTTCCAGGCACAGTCGCCGGAAATTGACCCCGGCATTTTCGAGATGCCGGCGCAGACTGCGAGGGCTCATATTCAGCAGTTGAGCTGTGTTGTCTAATTGAAAGGCCGTGTCATGGGGACGCGACATCAGCAGCCGCTTTACCCGCTGCACGATGCTGGCACTGCGGTAGCTTTCTCCCAGCAAGCGTTGCACCTGACGGGCACAGTCGGCAGCAGCTTGTTCGTTACCGCTGGGAATGCGGCGTTTTAGCCAGGCGGTGGGCAGCATGATGACATTGCGCGGAGCGTCGAAAATAACGTCGCAGCCCAGCATTTCCCGATAGCGTGAGTGGTGGGCAGGCGCGCTGATGCTCAGTTCAAGCCGGTCGGGCACCGCGGCGCGCCCCTCTGGAAGAATCGCCTGTATATAGCGCCAGGCCGCGACGCTGCACAGTTCCATCAGCAATGCCTGAATGGGCAAGGCGTTGTCGGTGAGGTGAAAAAATACGCGGGACTGCTCTGGACCGGTTTCAAGTTGCACTTGCACCAGAAAGCTCACTTCACTGAAGGCGTGGCAGCTGATCATGGTGGCCTGTTCGCAACTCGGCGAGGTCAGCATGGCGTAGCCCAGCAGGCCGAGATCGCTGAGCTGAGCCAAGTCGCCGAGCTCCAGCGCGATTTCGGGTGCCTCGCTGCGACGGAGCTCCTGCAACAGGATCAATGCATCTGCCAGCGGGTTGGCACTGTAGTGTTGCCACCATTGCTCGGTGAGCTGGCAGCGCCGGCCCAGCTCGGCGCAATCCACCGCCGGGTAACGACTTTGCAATACGCGCCACAGCACTCTGAGGAGGCGGGTGCCGAGTTGCTCTATTTCAATAAGTTGCACAGGAAATGATCAGCTATGGCCGGTAATGATAGAGAGTGACGGTCACTAATGATAATACTTTCCGTGGCGCGGGGGGACAAGTGGGCGGGGAATCTTGCTAGTCTGGAACCACTGCAAATGCGGGCATGAGCGTTTGTGAAACCATAACAATAATGCAGTGGGCCGATGAGGCACTGCCATGCAAGCCGGGGGATGTTGCCATGCGCACACCGACAGTATGCAAAGAGTACCTCGATAATCTTCTCGAATATTTATACGGACAGGGCGTGACCCAGTGGCAACTTCACTCGCTGCTGCGCTTGAATCCGCTGGCCCACCTGAGTGATCAGGGGCGTGTGCCACTGCGGTTGTTTGAGATGACGCTGGATGCGGGCAGCACGCTGCTGCATGACCCTTGCCTTGGGGCGCGAGCCGGAACGCATTGTTCCCGAAGCCCTTGGGGCATGGTGAATTATCTGGGAATGAGCGCCGCCAATACCCGTCAGGCGGTGGAATCGATGCAGCGCTTTTCGCGCTTATTGATCGATCAGGGCGACATGGTGCTGAGTGAGATCGACAGCAAAACCATCTGCCTTAGCTGGCAATTGGCGCCGCGCCAGCAAGTGTCCCGTCAGCTTGTGGAATTCTTTTTTGCCAATTGGTACCGCGTGAATAAACCGCTGCTGGAAAAGGGCTGCGATTTCCGCGAAGTGCATTTCTCTCACCCGGACGATGGCAATGCTCAGGAGCTGGCACGGCTGTTTGAGGCGCCGGTGCACTTCTCTCGTAAGATTAATGCCGTGCATTTCAGCAAGGCTTTCCTCGATCAACCCACTCGCTATCCGCACCCGACGATTCACAAATCGCTGGAGCAGGCGGCGTTGATCGAGCTGTCCAACCTCCATTTTGAAGACCGTATTATCAAAGAGGTGCGGGATTGCATCGTCAATCAGCTGGCGGAGGGCGTGCCGCGTTTGGAAGAAGTGTCCGCGCAGCTGGGGATAGCGCCACGCACCTTGCAGCGCCGCTTGAATAATACGGAAACGAGCTATAAAAGCCTGGTGGATGAAGCGCGCAAAGAGCGTTCTCTCGGATTAATTTCACGCAGTGAACTCGGTCTTCTGGAGATTTCTGCTGAGCTGGGTTTCAGTGACCAGAGTGCTTTTCAGAAGGCATTTAAGCGCTGGTACGGCCAGGCGCCCGGCCGCTATCGAATGATGTTGCAGGCTTGTTGATCGCCGGGGTTTTGCCCTTTAAACCGCAGGCGCGGTGATGAGGGCATCCCCTTGACCTGTTCGCCCGGATTGCGTGTAGTGACCGCTCAACAATAGCAGCAAGAGAGCGCACGTATGGACGCTGCACGGGAAATCGAAAACCTGCTTTATCGTTACGCCGAGTTGATAGACCGTGGCGATTTTAAGTCGCTTGCGCAATTGTTCCGTCAGGGGGAAATCTATGCCCCGGCACACAACACGGTGTTTCGGGGTGTCGATGAAGTTGAGGCGATGTACCGCAGCTCCACCCGTCTGTATTCGGATACCGGTACCCCGAAAACCCGGCATGTAATCAGCAATGCCATCATCGAGGTCGATGCCGAAGCGAATATCGCCTCTTCTCGCGCTTGTTATACCGTATTTCAGGCGACTGACGCGCTGCCGTTACAGGCGATCATCAGCGGTCGCTATCACGATCAGTTCAAGCAGTCCGATGAAGGATGGCACTTCGTGCGGCGGGAAATGCATGTGGATCTGCTCGGGGATTTGAGCCAGCATCTACTTTTTGATTTGCAGGGATAAGACAATGCTACTTCAGGGAAAGCGTATTGTGGTGACCGGTGCCAGCGGCGCGCTTGGTCAGGCTACGGTTGCGAGGGCAAGGGCGCATGGCGCGGAGGTGATCCCGCTGTGTCGTCGCGCGGCCACGGCCGATGCCATTGCGGTGGATCTGAGCGATCGGCAGGCGGTACAGCGCGCATTTCAGGAAATCGCCGTGGTTGATGGCTTGTGTAACGTTGCTGGCGGCTTTGACATGGGCGACTTTGATGCGGACGCTGCCACTGCGACCTGGCAGCGGATGCAGACCATGAACGTGGACACACTGCGCAATGCCACAGCGGCGGTGCTGCCCGGTATGTTGGCGCAGGGGCGTGGTGCCGTTGTCAATGTCGGTGCGATTGGCGCTCTGCAGGGGCAGGCGCAGATGAGCGCTTACGGTGCGTCCAAAGCGGCGGTCATGCATTTGACCGAAAGTCTGTCGGCGGAGTACCGCGAGCGGGGCATCAATATTAATGCGGTACTGCCCAGCACGATCGACACGCCAGCCAATCGCGAAGCAATGCCAGAGGCCGATTTTTCGCGTTGGGTTTCGACCGAACAGTTGGCGGAAGTGATGTGTTTTCTGCTGTCGGAGGCCGCGTCTGGTGTGCACGGTGCACTGCTGCCAGTGCGCGGCCTGAGCTAACTTAGCTGATATTGCCGGTCACTCGAACGCGGCGGCTGGCTGGCGCTTCATCCGTCTTGCGTGCGGCTTCGCGTTTCTTGATGCCATCGTCAATGACGTTTTTGAGTGCGATGATGAGTCCGGTAAAGATAAATGCGCCCGGCGGCAGGATCGCTACCAGCACCGCTTTATAGTCTTCCACTAACACGATCTGCCAGTGTTTGGCGCCTTCGCCAAACAGCAGGTCCATATTGGCGAAGATATGACCGGTGCCGATCACCTCGCGGATGGCGCCGAGCAGCAGCAGAACTGCGGAAAAACCGAGCCCCATAATGAAGCCATCGTAGAGTGATGGCAGCAGCCGGTTTTTGCTGGCGAAGGCATCGGCACGGCCGAGAATTACGCAGTTGGTGGTTATCAGCGGCAGGAAGATACCGAGAATCTGGAACAGCTCGTAGGCAAACGCCTGCATCAGCAATTCTGTGCAGGTTACCGCTGCGGCAATAATCATCACAAAGGCAGGCAGGCGCACAGCGTCTGAGGTGATATTGCGAATCAGCGAGACACTGGCGTTGGAGACGGTCAGTACAAAGATCGTCGCCAGCCCCATGCCCAGTGCATTGACCACCGAGCCGGTGACCGCCAGCAGCGGACAGAGGCCCAACAGCTGAACGATGGCGGGGTTGTTCTTCCACAAGCCGTTAAGAGACAGTTCGCGGTAGCTGATATCACTCATTGTCTTGTTCCTCGCTGTCGGCTTCGTCCAGCAACATGTTGCGGTTGGCCGCAAAAAATTCCAGTGCGCGGCGCACACTGGCGGTGACGGCGCGGGGCGTGATCGTGGCACCGGTAAACTGGTCAAATACGCCGCCGTCTTTTTTCACTTTCCACTTTTCAATATCGGGGTTGCCCAGAGCGCGACCGATAAAGTCATCGACCCACTGGCTTTTCTTGTAATCGACCTGATCGCCAAGCCCCGGTGTTTCACGGTGGCTGAGCACTCGTACTCCGGCGATGCTGCCATCGCGCTTGATGCCGATAATCAGATCGATATCTCCGGTATAACCGTCGCGCGCGGTTGCCGGCAAAATGACGGCTTCTACACTGCCGTTTAAACGCGCGCGGTAGGCATTGCGGGTATCGCGCAGACCGAGCAGCTCGCTGTTGTTGAGAGCCACGGCATCGTCCAGCATGCTGTTGTCGTGGGTGTCACGAGGCAGGATTTCCAGCAGTGCACGTTCCTCTGCCGCCCGGATGTTGTCCTGTACCAGGCCTCGGGTCGACAGGTAGGTGCCGGCGATCACGCCGGTGGTGAAAATTGCGAACAGACCGAGTAGCAGGCCGTTTTTGGTAATCGACTGGCCAAGCATCAGACTTTTTCCTCTGCTTTCTGTTTGCGGTGACCGTAGGTGCGCGGTTGCGTGTAATGGTCGATAAAGGGCGCGGCAAAGTTCATCAGCAGCACAGAGAACGCAACAGCGTCGGGGTAATTTCCCCAGGCGCGAATGACGTAGATCAGTACGCCAATGGTGGCGCCGTAAGCGAGGCGTCCACGGTTGGATACGGCTGAGGTCACCGGGTCGGTGACGATAAAGAAGGCGCCGAACATCGTTGCACCGCTGAACAGATGGAACAGCACGCCGCCACCGGAGGCGGAGCTGCCGCCGTCGTAGAACAGCAGCGCCATGAGGCTCAGTGACAGCAACATGCTTACCGGAGCGTGCCAGGTAAACACCCGGCGATAGAGCAAATACAGGCCACCAAGCAGAAATCCGGCGTTGGCCCATTCCCAACCGATACCGGCAAACTGCCCGAATTGCGGAGTTTGCGCCCACAGGTCAGACAGCATGAGACCGTCGTTTTGCTTGAGCACATCGAGTGGGGTGGCCATGCTCATGCCGTCCAGTTGACCACCACTGGCCAGTCCCAGACTGCGCAACAGGGCATCAATGGGGCCCAGTAAATCAGCGGCTGGCACCGCGCCGCGGGGCGCCAGCCAATCGGTCATTTCTACCGGGAAGGAAATCAACAGAAAAACGTAGGCGGCCATGGCGGGATTGAACGGGTTGTAGCCCATGCCGCCATACATATGCTTGCAAAGTAAAATGGCAAAGCCGATACCGATCAGCAGCAGCCAGAAAGGGGCGGCGGGGGGCAGCGCAATGCCGAGCAGGATCGCCGTGACGAGAGCACTGCAGTCGCTGAGGTAAAAACCAATCGGTCGTTTGCGCAGTTTCAGTGCCAGGGCTTCAAATGCCAAGGCGCCAGCGCTGGCCCAGAGAATATTGCTGAGCGTTCCGAAACCAAAAAACCAGGTCAGCGCGACCAGGCCCGGCAGGGTAGAAATGATGACCAGACGCATCACACGGCCGGTACTCATCGGGCCATGGGCGTGGGGTGAGGTGATCTTCAAAAAGGCCATGGCTTACTTCTGTTCCTCGCGCAGGGCATCCAGCGTTTGACGGGCAGCCGTCAGCTTGTCCTGCAGTTTGCTGAGAGAGTCCGCAAGGATCTCGGCACTGTCATCTCCGGCCGCTTGCGCCTCGGCCAGCTTTTGCTCGGCCTTGGCCAGACGTTTTTCCAGCGATGCCACATTGTTGGCCGCCTTGTCCGCTTCGCTGAGATCGGCGTTGGCGGCGCGCGCAGCCATGGCGCGGGCAATGGCCTGGGCGGCCGGATCGTCACTGGCGGCTGGCTCAGTAGCTGTCTCTGACGTGGGCGCGTCTGCCTCGGCACCCTGTATTTCCGCCAGTTCGGCTTTCAGCTTGTCGAGCTTGCTCTGGGTCTTCTCGACAGCGGTGGCAAAGGCATCCACTTTGTCGTCGCCCTCGGCTTTTGCGGCCGCCAGCTTGTCTTCTGCTGCGCTCAGGCGCTTGGTGGTGCTGTCGATCTGCGCATTCAGCCGCTCAATCTTGGCCTCCGGCGTTTCGTCCTCGCTGCCGCCGGCCCGCTTAGCTTGCGCGCGGGCGATAGCCGCTGCTGCGGGGTCGAGGTCGGCGGCCGGTTCTGCAGTCGCTGCTTGCGGTTCTGTCTTGGCAAGATGTGCTTCCAGCTCCTGTTTGGCGGCAGCCAGCTTGGCGTCTGTTTTTTCGACGGCCGTGCGGAAGGCGTCAACCTTGTCATCGCCGTTGGCTTCAGCCAGCTGAAGTTTTTCCTTCGCGGCTTTCAGGCGTTTCTCGCTGCTGGCAACGGCGTTTTCCAGGCGCGTGGTTTTTTCTGCCGGGCTTTCCTCCGGTGCGTTGCCATCGCGTTTGGCCTGCGCTCGGGCGATGGCCGCCTGGGCAGGATCTGTCGGAGCGGCTTCGGTACCGGCTTTTTTCGCTTTGCTGCGTTCTATCGCGGCCTGGATAAGGTCGGTTTTGTCGTCGCCCTTGGTGGCGGCGCTGGCTTTGGCCTTGGCGGCTTCCAGGCGCGCTTTGCGCTTGGCTTCTTTCTCTGCCGCCTCGCGTTCAATACGGGCCTGACGCGCTTCAAAGCGCTCCTTGGAACGTTCAGATTTGATCTTGTCCTGTTCCGCCTGGCGGATTTCCGCTTTGGACGCGCGGTAGTACTGCACCAGCGGGATATTACTGGGGCAGGCATACGAGCAGGCGCCACACTCGATGCAGTCAAACAGATTGTGTTCTTCGAGCTTGTCGTGCTCCTGAGCGCGGGAGAACCAGTACATTTGCTGTGGAAGCAGCGATACCGGGCAGGCCTCCGCGCACATACCGCAGCGGATACAGGCCTGAGCGGGTGGCGGTGGCGGTAATTCTTCGACGGTGGGCGCCAAGATACAGTTGCTGGTTTTGACCACGGGGACGGCGGTGTCCTGCAGGGTATACCCCATCATCGGCCCGCCCATAATCAGGCGGATGCACTGCTGCTGATTGAAACCGCTTTGTTCGAGCAGGTACTGGACCGGGGTGCCGATCAGTACTTCATAATTGCGGGGTTGGGCCACCGCATTACCGGTGACGGTGGTAATGCGAGAGATCAGCGGCTCGCCGAAGCTGACGGCACGATATATGGCTCTGGCCGTGCCGATGTTCTGGCAGACCACGCCGATATCTGCGGGCAGGCCGCCGGAGGGCACTTCGCGCCCGGTCAAAATCTGGATAAGTTGCTTTTCGCCGCCGGAGGGGTATTTGGTCGGAAAGCTGACGATCTCAATGCCCGTGCCTTCCGCCGCTTTTTGCATCACTGCCAGGGCTTCAGGCTTGTTGTCCTCAATGCCGATCAGGGTGTCGCCTGACGGCTGAATCAGGTGGCGGAGTATTTCCGCGCCCGCGATGATCTCTGCGGCGTGTTCACGCATGAGAATATCGTCGGCAGTAATGTAGGGTTCGCACTCCGTGCCGTTGAGGATCAGTGTGTCGATCGGCTTGTCTTTGCCGCCGCTGAGTTTCACTGCCGACGGGAAGCCTGCGCCGCCCATGCCCGCAATACCCGCGTTGCGAATCAATTCCAGCAGGCTGGGTTTGTCGAGCTGGGTATAGTCGGCCACGCCCTGGTGGCTGATCCATTCATCCTGTCCATCGCAGTGAATAATGATGCAGGGAGCACTCATACCCGATGGATGGGGAATGACGCGGGCTTCAATGGCTGCCACGGTTCCGGAACTGGGTGCATGAACCGGCGCGCTGACAAAACCCTTGGCCTCGGCAATCATCTGGCCTTTCAATACACGGTCGCCGACTTCTACGATAGGGGCGGCCGGTGCACCGATGTGCTGTGACAACGGTACGATCAGTTGGGCGGGAATGCCCGCTGGGCGGATGGCTTCGCCCAGAGACTGCGTTTTATTCTCGGGCGGATGAATGCCGCCGTGAATATCCCAAATCTTTCTCATTATGCGTGCTTACCCCGGAACGCGTTGAATCAGGCCGCTGCAGAGGACGTGCTGTCCTGGCGATCACTGGCAATCAGGTCTTCGGTTGGTGTCGGTTTATCCCAATGCCAGGTTTGCAGTGTGGTTTCGATGGGGCGCATCTCAATGCAGTCCACCGGGCAAGGCTCAACACAGAGGTCGCAGCCAGTGCATTCGCTGGCGATAACCGTATGCATGTGTTTCGCCGAACCAAGAATGGCGTCCACCGGACAGGCCTGAATACACTTGGTGCAGCCAATACATTCCTCTTCGCGGATAAACGCGACGGAGGGAACAGACTCTTCGGCGGCATCCAGTGGTTTGGCTTCAACGCCGAGCAGGTCGGCCAGCGCGGCGATGGTAGCTTCACCGCCGGGCGGGCATTTGTTGATTTCGTCGCCATTGGCAATGGCTTCGGCGTAGGGACGGCAGCCGGGGTAGCCACATTGACCACACTGGGTTTGCGGGAGCAGGGACTCGATTTGATCCGCAATGGGGTCGCCTTCCGTTTTGAATTTCACCGAGGCGAAGCCCAGCAGTGCGCCAAAAACCAGTCCGAGACTCAGCAGGGACAGCAGGGCGGCCGCGAAAGGGTGTTGGCTGACAAGTTCAATCATCACAGCTCTCCGCTATACCAGGCCGGCAAAGCCCATAAAGGCCAGCGACATCAGGCCTGCGGTGACCATGCCCACGGCAGCACCTTTAAATGGCATTGGCACATCCGCGACAGCAATGCGTTCACGCATTGCGGCAAACAGCACCAATACCATGGAAAAGCCCGCGGCGGCGCCAAAGCCGTACAAGGCGGACTCCACGAAGCTGTGCTCTTTGTTGATATTGAGCAGGGCAACGCCGAGAACCGCACAGTTTGTGGTGATCAGCGGCAGGAAAACCCCGAGAACTTTATACAAAAGAGGGCTGGTTTTACGTACGACCATTTCGGTGAACTGAACCACCACGGCAATCACCAGAATAAAGGTGATGGTACGCAGGTACTCCAGGCCAAGCGGCTCCAGCAGCCACTCGTAGGTCATCCAGCTGCAGATCGATGCCAGCGTCAGTACGAAGGTGGTGGCGCTGGACATGCCGATAGCGGTTTCCAGCTTGCCCGATACCCCCATAAAGGGGCACAAGCCCAGGAATTGGACCAACACGAAGTTGTTAACCAGAATGGCGCCCAATAGCAGTATTGAGTAATCCGCAAGCAAAGCCGTTGCCTCTGTCCGTGATTTCACAGCCGTACTTCCAGGATGGAAGCCGGCCGCTGGTTGTTATAAATCGAAATGCTATTTTATTTCGATCAAGTGTTCAATTTAAAATCTTTTAATCCACAAACGCTTATCGGCTACGGCGATAAGCGTTTATTGGATGCGCATCCCCGGTTTGGCGCCATCATCCGGGTTCAGCAGCCAGATCTCGCTGCCGCCGGGGCCTGCCGCCAGTACCATCCCCTCGGAGACACCGAAGCGCATTTTGCGCGGTGCCAGGTTGGCGACCAGCACGGTCAGTCGGCCGACCAACTGTTCCGGGCTGTAAGCAGATTTAATGCCGGAAAATACCTGGCGCTGGCCAAGTTCGCCGAGGCTTAGCGTCAACTGCAGCAGCTTGTCGGCACCCTCTACGGCCTGTGCGTCGATAATCTCGGCAACACGCAGGTCAATTTTGGCAAAATCCGGAAATTCAATCGTGTCGGCAATGGCGTCGACGTTGTTTTTGGGCGCCTCGCGCTTACTTGCCTTGGGTTCCGCCGCGGCGATGGATTGGCGGCTGTCCTCAACCATGGCATCGACG
Organism: Spongiibacter sp.; assembly: GCF_984394615.1. Classification (NCBI taxonomy): domain Bacteria; kingdom Pseudomonadati; phylum Pseudomonadota; class Gammaproteobacteria; order Cellvibrionales; family Spongiibacteraceae; genus Spongiibacter; species Spongiibacter sp. Next base: position 11,881 of record NZ_CFHTQA010000043.1, read on the forward strand.
ACTTTGGGGTCGACACGGCCCATCATGGCTTTGAAGTTCTCAATGGGGTGATCGAGCAGTGGCTCGAACGGGCCTTCCCAGCTCAGCTTGACGTTAAGGAAGGCTTCGACCTGTTCCGCCAGTTTCGGCAGCACGGGCGCGAGGTAAGTGGCCAGCACCCGGAAATTGTTCAGGCACTGTGAGGCCACGGCGGCGGCTTCGGCAGCACCGTCGTCGGTCTTGGCCAGTTTCCAGGGTTCGCAGGCATCGAAGTATTCGTTCGTCGCGTCTGCCAGGCCCATGATGTCACGAACGGCTTTGCCGTAATCCCGGTTTTCCAGATGCGCGGCGATGGTGTCGGCGGCACTGATGACCTGCGACCACAGTTCGGCGTTGTGGAGTTCGGCGCTGAGTTTGCCGTTATTGCCCTTGTGCACAAATTTGGCGCTGCGGCTGGCGATGTTGACCAGTTTGCCGATCAGGTCTGAATTCACGCGCTGGGTGAAATCTCCCAGGTTGAGGTCGATATCGTCGACGGCCCCTGACAGCTTGGCGGCAAAGTAGTAGCGCAGGTACTCGGCCGGCAGGTGTTTGAGATAGGTTTCCGCCTTGATAAAGGTACCGCGCGACTTGGACATCTTTTTGCCATTGACGGTCAGGAAGCCGTGAGCGTAGATCGCGGTCGGTTTGCGGAAACCCGCTGAATCGAGCATGGCGGGCCAGAATAGACCGTGGAAATTGATAATGTCTTTGCCGATAAAGTGGTACAGCTCGGCGCTGGAATCTTTGGCCCAGTACTCATCGAAACTGCGACCTTCGCGTGCGCACCAGTTGGCGCAGCTCGCCATATAGCCGATGGGGGCGTCCAGCCACACGTAGAAATATTTGCCGGGTGCGCCGGGAATCTCGAAGCCAAAGTAGGGCGCGTCGCGGGAGATATCCCAGCTTTGCAGGCCGGCGTCCAGCCACTCGCGGAGTTTATTGGCGATCTGTGGCTGCAGGCTATCGCTGCTGGTCCAGTCTCGCAGTAGCTGTTCAAACTCAGCGAGTTTGAAGAAGTAATGGGTTGAGGCTTTTTCAACCGGGGTGGCGCCGGAAATTGCCGAACGCGGATTGATTAGCTCTGCGGGGGTGTAGGTGGCGCCGCAGACTTCGCAGTTATCGCCGTACTGGTCGTCGGCCTTGCACTTGGGGCACACGCCTTTGATGTAGCGATCGGCAAGAAACAGCTGTTTTTCGGGATCGAAAAGCTGAGTGATTTCCCGGCGTTCAATATGACCGTTGGCATCCAGACGTTTGTAGATTTCTTCAGAGTAGTGTTGGCACTCTGGAGAATGGGTGCTGTAGTAGTTGTTGAAACGAATCAGGAAACCGTCCAAATCCCGCTCATGTTCGGCTTTCACCCGCGCAATTTGTTCTTCCGGGGTGATCCCCAGTTTTTCAGCGGTCAACATGATGGCCGTGCCGTGGGCATCGTCGGCGCAGAGGTAAACGCAGTCATTGCCGCGCAGCTGCTGAAAGCGCACCCAGATATCTGTCTGGATGGATTCCAGCAAGTGGCCAAGGTGAAGTGGGCCGTTGGCGTAGGGCAGGGCACTGGTGACCAGAATCTTGCGCGACATGCTAATCCTTTACTTTTCAAAGCGTAATGAACTCGGCTTCTCGCATGGCGTGGTGGTGGCGAGTGCCGGTATGGGGCGCGATACTATAGCGTTTTTGGCGCCAGGGCGCATCCGTCGGGCCGTTGTGAGCGCTAAGGTGGCGGCGTATACTCGCCGCCTTATTATGGCTTTTAGGGTTTGTGTTGCAGGCCCGGCGATTCAGGAGTAACGAGTGCACGCAGAACAGGCGATACGCGAATGTCTGCTGGCAGCAGTGCTGCCCGGTTTGAGTTCCCCGCTGGCGGAGCTGGCCGACGTGGGGCCGGTGGAGCAGGGTGCCTGCGAAGTGGTGCTGGGGTTTCCGGCACGTCGTCAGCAACAGCAGTACCAGGATTTTCTGCAGTCCAGGCTCGCCGAGCAGGGCTTGGAGTGTGCGGTATCTGTAGGCTGGCGCGTTGCCTCGCATCAGGGCAGTGAATCCGCGCCGGCCATGGCCAACGTCCGCAATATTATTGCCGTGGCCTCGGGCAAGGGCGGTGTCGGCAAGTCGACCACTTCGGTGAATCTCGCGCTGGCCCTCGCTGCGGAGGGCGCGCGAGTCGGCTTGCTGGATGCCGATATTTACGGCCCCAGCGTGCAGATGATGCTCGGCGTTGCGTCTGGCACCAGACCCAAGCAATACGGCAGCCAACATCTGTTGCCCGTTGAGGCTCACGGCTTGCAGTCCATGTCGATGGCCTATCTGGTGACCGAGAAAACGCCCATGGTATGGCGCGGTCCGATGGCCAGCGGTGCCCTGCAACAGCTACTGAACCAGACATACTGGCAGGATCTGGATTATCTGATTATTGATATGCCGCCGGGAACCGGTGATATTCAGCTTACGCTGTCGCAGAAAGTGCCGTTGGCCGGTGCTGTGATCGTGACAACGCCCCAGGACATTGCCCTGCTGGATGCCAAAAAAGGCATTGAAATGTTCTCGAAAGTGTCTGTACCGGTGCTGGGTGTCGTGGAAAACATGGCGGTTCATATCTGCAGCCAGTGTGGCCATGCGGAGCATATTTTCGGTGAGGGCGGAGGCCATGCCATTGCGGCGGAATACGGGGTGCCGATGCTTGGTGCACTGCCGCTGTCGCTGCAGATTCGCGAACAGGCTGACAGTGGACAGCCGGTGATGGTGGCTGATCCCGATGGCGAGGCGGCGGGGCTTTACCGCGATGTTGCCTTGAATATGGCTGCCGCACTGGCCAAACGCTCGCGGCACAGCGACGCGGCGCCCAGTATTTCTATCAGCGACGATTAATAAAGAAGCCGCCTTGGGGTGGTGCAGAGGAGCAATATGGCGATTAAATCAGACAAGTGGATTCGTCGCATGGCGGAGTCCGAGGGCATGATTGAACCCTTTGAGCCCGGTCAGGTGCGTGAGCAGGATGGCAGCAAGATTATTTCCTACGGCACCTCGAGCTATGGTTACGATGTGCGTTGTGCGAACGAATTCAAGGTGTTCACCAATACCTACTCTGCCACGGTTGATCCCAAGGCGTTCGATGAGCGCAGTTTTGTGAACATTACCGGGGACTACTGCATTATTCCCCCGAATTCGTTTGCACTGGCGCGCACCGTGGAATACTTCCGCATTCCGCGCAGTGTGTTGACCGTGTGTCTGGGTAAGTCGACTTATGCTCGCTGCGGCATAATCGTTAATGTCACGCCGTTAGAGCCAGAATGGGAAGGTCATGTGACCTTGGAGTTTTCCAATACCACCACGCTGCCGGCAAAAATTTATGCCAATGAAGGTGTGGCGCAGATGCTGTTCTTTGAATCCGACGAGATTTGTGAAACCAGCTATCGCGACCGCGGCGGGAAGTACCAGGGGCAAAAGGGCGTAACACTGCCTAAAACCTGATGGTGGTAGCGCGCGGTGACGCGCTATTTAGTTATCGCCTTGCAGGTCGACACTGAGCAGTTCCAATGTATAGCGCTCGTCATCGTCGATCTGCTCCATTTTGACAATCATGTAATTGAGTGACGGCGCCAGCCACAGGGTGGCCTCGCTGCTGCTGCCTGGCCGCTGTCGATGCAGTTTGACCGTGTCCAGCGCGCCGATGGCCGTGTCCAAACGCTCTTCGCCGAGGCGGGTGAGCGAGTAGGTTTTAATCTTGCCTTTTTTGGCTACCAGCGTTTGCTCCAGACTTTCGTCAAAGGTCCCGGTGATCAGCGCATGGCGCAAGGCCAGCTGTGAACTCAGTTGATCCTGATAGCCGCTCTTGAGTGCTTTTTCCCAGGGACGGCGCGCCTCTTTGTCGGACACGCGCCCAGCCTGCCAGTCAAAGACAAAATTCTGATCGCTCTTACTGCGAAGATTGTTGTGATACTGGTAAGACAGCGGGCGCAGCGCGCCGTCGACTTCTTCAATCAGGCTCTCTTCGTCGACCTTGAGAAACAAGACGCTGGCATTCTGGCTGAGCCGCCAGTGGTCGCCTTCCTTGCGCAATGTGCGTTCAGCGGTTGCGGCCAGCGCGCCGTTCGTCAGTTGGTATTTGGCTGTGTAGGCTTGTAAAGCGCCAGTGTCTCCGGCGTGGCTGGCTGCCGCACTTGTCACGGTCAGCAGGAAAGGCGCGATGCCCTTCGTGATGACGCCGTTAAGGGAGGTCGTCGAACAAGATGCCGTTTTGCGGAAGAATTGTGCCATCGAGTACCGCCTTTGAGTTTTCCAGAGTCAGTCTGCCCTCGGCGAACCAGCAGGCTGCCAATGGGTAGATGCGATGCTCTTTGGACAGGACCTTGTCGGCAAGAGTTGCAGCGGTATCGCCATCACAAACTGGTACTTTTGCCTGTAATACCGGCGGTCCGCCGTCCAATTCTTCGGTAACAAAGTGAACCGTGGCGCCAGCCTCGGGGTCGCCAGCGTCCAGTGCGCGCTGGTGAGTGTGGAGTCCGGGGTACTTGGGCAGCAGAGACGGGTGGATATTGAGCAGACGTCCCAGGTAGTGGCGGACAAAGCCGGGCGTGAGGATGCGCATGAAGCCGGCCAGAATGACCAGATCCGGTTGGTATCGGTCTATTTCCGTTTTGAGGGCGTCATCGAAGGACTCGCGGCTGTCGAAGTCGCCGTGGGCAATGCAAGCGGTGGAAATACCTGCGGCGCGGGCGCGTTCTAGTCCACCCGCTTCGGCCTTGTTACTGATGACGGCAACAACGCTGCCGCCGGCAAGTTGATCCGACTGCGCGGCATCAATCAGCGATTGCAGATTGGAGCCACCGCCGGAAATCAATACGACAATACGACAGGCCATCTTACAGGCCCGACAGTTCCACGCGCTCCTGGTCGTCGTCGGCGGCCTCAATGCTGCCGATAACCGTTGCGTTCTCGCCGTGCTGGCGCAGCATGTCGAGAATGCTGTCCGCTTCGTCGGCGGAAACGGCCATGACCATGCCAATGCCGCAGTTAAAGGTGCGGTACATTTCCCGCGACTCGACATTGCCCTGCTGTTGCAGCCAGTCGAAGATGGCAGGTTGTTCCCAGCTATTGGTGTCGATCACCGCGCGAGTGTTGCGGGGCAGAACACGGGGAATATTTTCCAGCAAGCCGCCGCCGGTGATATGGGCCAGGGCATTCACTTGGAACTGCTTGATGATGTTCAGCACCGGTTTCACGTAGATGCGCGTCGGTGCGAGCAGGGTTTCGCCCAGCGTGCTGTCGCCAAAAGGGCTGTCCAGCGGGTCGCCACTGACATCAATAATTTTGCGAATCAGCGAGTAGCCGTTGGAGTGGGGGCCGGATGAGGCGATGCCGATCAGTTTGTCGCCGATGCGTACTGAGCTGCCGTCGATAATGCCGGATTTTTCCACCACGCCCACACAGAAGCCGGCCAGATCGTAATCTTCGCCTTCATACATGCCGGGCATTTCCGCCGTCTCGCCGCCGACCAGCGCACAGCCGGATTGTTCGCAGCCTTTGCCGATGCCGGTGACAACACTGCTGGCGATATCGACATTGAGTTTGCCGGTGGCGTAGTAGTCGAGGAAAAACAGTGGCTCGGCGCCGGTGACCAGCAGGTCGTTGACGCACATGGCGACGAGGTCGATGCCGATGCTGTCGTGAATGCCGACATCCATGGCCAGCTTGAGCTTGGTGCCCACACCGTCGGTGCCGGACACCAGTACGGGCTCTTTATAGCCGGTGGGCAATTGGCAGAGTGCGCCAAAGCCTCCCAGGCCGCTCATGACTTCCGGGCGGCGGGTGCGCTTGGCAACATCCTTTATCCGCTCAACGAGGGCATCTCCGGCGTCGATGTCGACGCCAGCGTCTTTGTAACTCAGGCTTGGCTTGTTGGTATCGGTCATAGTCGCTTGGCTGTCCATTTTGAGGGCGCTATTCTAGCTTGGTTGGCGTGGCAATTCAGCAGCTAAATCGGGAATTTTGGCCTAGTTCAGGACTTGGCTATTGCAGCTTGCTACACTGTCGCGCCATATACAGGGAGCGAGGTTTACCTACTGTGAGAGTTGCGCTGACGCGACCACTGCTGTTGTTACTGTTGTTGCTGGGCAGTCTCGGCAGTCACGCTGATATTGTTGATAATCTCTACGACGTGCGTCTGCCGGTGGCCGATCAGAGTCGCGACGCCCGTAGAACGGTGGCGGGGCAGGGGTTGGAGCTGGTGATGATTCGGGTGTCGGGGAATCGCAACCCCGCTGAGTCTCCTGCAATTGTCGAGGCTTTGTCATCCCCGGAACCCTTTCTGACGCGTTTTCGCTATCAACGCCAAGACACTGAAGATGGCGGCAGTGAGTTGTGGTTGGATATGGCATTTTCTCCCCGCCAGGTGAATTCGGCGCTTCAGTCTGCGGGCTTGCCCGTGTGGTCGGCGAATCGTCCCCCGGTATTGCTTTGGCTGCTGGTTGATACTGAGGAAGGGCGGCAATTTGTCGGGTCTGGCGCTGCCGCAGATGTTGAGCAGCAGCTGCGCGACGACGTTCGGCGTCGCGGGCTGGCCTTGCAGTTGCCGCTGTTTGATCTGGTTGATGCCTCGAATCTCAGCAGTGACGCGCTGTGGACGCTGTCCGTCGATCAGGTACGAGAGGCGTCGCAGCGTTACGGTTCGCCTTTTGTTCTGATGGGCAGGGCAACGCGGCTATCCAGTGGGCAGTGGCTCGCCAGTTGGGTGTTGCTGGATGGTGATAATACCCAGCGCTTCGACAGCGAGGGTGATGACGCGTCATTTATGGTTGGCGCCATTGATCGCGTCGCGGATATTCAGGCTCAGCGTTACGCCGTACAAACCTCAGGTGGCGGCGCGGAAGGCAGTGGTACGCTGGTGCATATCGACGGACTGGAGAGCTTTGCGGATTACGCGCAAATGGTGACCTACCTCGAGTCTCTGGCGGTGATCAAGCATGCCAACCCCGCGTGGATGTCGGGTAACGAATTGGTGCTGGACCTTGTGTTGAACGGTGATATGGAAAAAGTGCAGCGTTTTCTGCAGCTTGACGGTCGCCTTCGTGAGCGGTCGCTCGACGAGCGAATGAGCAATGCGCCGCTGCCGGTGGCGGCCTATTATCGCTGGCAGGGACGGCGTTAAAGGTGAATATGCGCCTTGTATGGGTCGCGGCGGCGCTGCTGTTGGTGGGGCTGCTGCTCAATGCCCTGAGTCCGATTCTGATGCCGTTTGCCATCGCAGCAGTGCTGGCCTACATGGGAGATCCGTTGGCAGATCGCCTCGAGGCGAGAGGGGTAGGGCGCACGGCCGCCGTGGTAATCGTTTTTTGCTCCCTCAGCTTTTTCTCTCTGCTGATGATTCTGATTACGCTGCCACTGCTGCTCGATCAGACGCAGCTGTTAGTGCAGCGACTATACGATCTGGTGGCCTGGGTGCAGGAGTCTGCGCTGCCCGGGCTACGAGATTATCTGGATTTACCCGAGCAGGCTCAGCCGATGGATACGGCCAAAGAGGCCATCAGCAAGCACTGGAGTGCAGCGGGTGGTGTCTTTGTCTACCTGTGGAAGAAGATCAGCGGCTCGGGCCTGGCGCTGATGGCGTGGATTGCCAACCTGACCTTAATTCCTGTTGTGACGTTCTATCTGCTGCGCGACTGGGATGTGATGATTGCCGCGATCCGGAAATTGCTGCCGCGTTCGCATGAGGCGCTGTATGTTGAGGTGGCCAGGCAGTGCGACGATATTCTCGGCGCCTTTGCCCGTGGGCAGTTTCTGGTCATGCTGTCACTGGGAGCTATCTATACCATCGGCCTGTTTATCCTGGGGCTGGATTTGGCTTTGGTGCTGGGTTTGATGGCCGGCTTGGCCAGTATCGTGCCTTATCTGGGCTTTATTGTGGGTATCGCCGCCTCAGGGCTGGCAGCGTATTTCCAGTTTGATCTTTCCTGGCAGTTGTTGGGTGTGGCTGTCGTCTTCGGAATCGGACAAGTACTGGAGAGCGTCTTCCTTACGCCAACGCTGGTCGGCGACAAGGTCGGCCTGCATCCGGTTATGGTCATTTTTGCCGTGCTGGCCGGCGGACAGCTATTCGGCTTTCTGGGGATATTGCTGGCGCTGCCGGTGGCATCGGTACTCAAGGTCATGGCGACCTATCTGCATGCCTGGTATGTGCGCAGCGAGTGGTATCGGGAGGGGGGCGACCTCGCTATTCTCGATGACGACCACGATGAGACGGACGAGGCGTGATGGAGCGGGGGCAATTGCCACTGGCGTTGAGTCTGGATACCGAGGCGACTTTCGATAACTACTATACTCCGCAAAGTCAGCGGCTTGTGGTCAACCAGCTTCAGGCTGTTGCGGATGGGCAGGGCGAAAAACACCTTTTTCTTGCTGGTCGTACTGGTCGTGGCCATCTGCTGCAGGCATGTTGTCACCGTGCCAGCGCGCTGCAGCGCGATGTCCGCTATATTCCGCTTGAGGATGTCCGCGACTATCCGGCAGACGCGGTATTGGAAGGCATTGAGCAGAGTGAGCTGATTTGCCTGGACAATCTTGATGCCATTGTCGGCAATCGGGATTGGGAGGTGGCGCTGTTCTCGCTCTACAACCAAAGCCTCACGAATCATTGCCAGCTGGTCTTTGCCGCGGCCCAAGTCCCGTCTGCGATTGCCTTTGATTTGCCTGATCTGGCCTCTCGCCTGAGGAGCTTTAGTGTCTACCAGATCACAGAACTCGACGACGAAGAACGCATCCAGGCGCTTCAGCACCGGGCGTCGGCGTTGGGCATGGAGGTAAGTCAGCCCGTCGCGGAATATATCTATCGACGCTGTCAGCGGGATTTGCACAGTTTATTTCGGGTGTTAACCGAGCTCGATAGACACAGTCTTGCGCAGCAGCGCCGGCTTACAAAGCCCTTTGTTAAAGAAATTATGTGTTGGTGACGGGAACTTTTCTGTAATTACGGGTCCTTGACGTGTGACGCAATTTTGCCGATTACGCTTGTCTAACAAGTGCTTAAGCGTTTACATGCAGCGGTAAAATTACTCAAACGCGCAGCTGCAAGAAACAGTTTGCGTGGTATTCTTATCCCAAGGCCTGATAAACCAAGGTCGGACGGAAGAACTAAGTGATAAATCAGGGGGAGTTACAATGCGTAAACAATTGATGGGTGCAGCCGTTGCCGCGGTCATGATCGCGCCTGCTATGGCCGCTGATGCGGTTGGCAATAACAAATGGTACCTGAACGCCGGTGTTGGTTATCACCTCTTTGACGGCCTGTGGGATCTTGATTCCGAAGCTGCAGCGGTACTGAGCGTTGAGCGCCGCCTTGAGAATAACTGGGGTGTTGAAGTCAGCGGTACCTACGCTGAAGCAGATAACAGCTTCGGGAATACTGCTGGCGACGCTGAGGTGTCTTTCTTCTCTGTGAACGGTATCCGTTATTTCCCGGTTGCCAACGACAAGCTCGAGCCCTATGCGGCAGCGGGTCTGGGCATGGGTATCTTTAACCCAGACGTCGTTCGTGAAGAAGAAATTACCCAGGGTAATGTCGGTGGTGGTGTTCGCTACGCACTGAGTGGCCCGCTGGCTCTGCGTGCCGATGCGCGTTACTACTACGGCTTCGACCACGAAACCAACGACGGTGTTATCACCATCGGTCTGAGCTACGCGCTGGGTAGCCAGGACAAGCCTGCTCCGGCACCGGCTCCAGAGCCTGTGGTTGATGACTCTGACGCCGATGGCGTTGTCGACAGCATGGACCAGTGCCCGGGCACGCCCGCCGGCATCGCGGTTGATGCCAAAGGCTGTGCACTGGACAAAGATGGTGACGGCGTACCTAACTACCGCGACAAGTGTCCCAACACACCTGCGGGTCGTCAGGTAGACAAGTTCGGTTGTAAATTTGTACTGAAGCACACCGAGTCCATCAAAATGGACGTGAAGTTTGCGTTGAACTCTGACGCAATCCCCACTTCTGAAATGAGCGAGCTGAAGAAAGTTGCTGATTTCATGAAGCAATTCGGTGGTGTTAAAGCCGTTGTGGAAGGTCACTCTGACAGCACGGGTGCAGCCGCTTACAACAAGCAGCTGTCTCAGCGTCGCGCTGACGCAGTCCGCAACACGCTGGTTAAAGAGTTCGGCATCGATGCTAGCCGTCTGAGCGCGGTAGGCTACGGTGAAGAGCGTCCGATTGCGGACAACAGCACTGCGGAAGGCCGTAAAGCCAACCGTCGTGTTGTTGCTGTGATGGAAGCTGAAGTGGCTAAATAAGCCCTCACTCTTGAGCACGAAAAAAGGGTCCCACACGGGGCCCTTTTTTTATGTCTTGTAAAACGCTGTTCGCAACATGCGGCGGTTTAGCGAAATCTCTCAGTCGAGTGATCGCGGTTGAAGCAGATAGACACCACCGCCGGGCAGGTTCTTCGCGGATTTTTTGGCTTCACTCGCCAGACTGCTGACTTCATGGGCGTCTCTTGCCCCGGCGCAGCCGATGGTGACGATGCCAATGGACAGGCTCATGGTAGAGAAGAAGGCGTCTTTTCCCTGGCGATCATGCGACCAGATGCCGCCAAGTTGCTGGTGCTCTGCCGTGTAGAGTTGGGCTGCCTCGTTGGAAAATGTCTGGCAAAGCTCTTCACAACGAAGCTGGAAATCGGGCGATTGAAGTACCGCAATAAAATCATCGCCACCGACGTGGCCCACAAAGTCGCAGTCGTCGCTTAACTCTTGAAGTTGGCGAGCGAGGATGGAAATGGCTTTGTCACCCATCGCATAGCCATAGGCATCGTTGTAGGCTTTGAAGTCATTGATGTCGCAGTAGGCAACGGCGAAGTCCGCATTACTTATCAGCAGGGCTTCGATATGTTCATTGATGGGCACATTGCCCGGTAATCCGGTTAGCGGGTTGGCGTAGCGGGCATTGCGAATCTGTTGGTCAGTAATGCGGCGCAGCAGGTCACTGGTGCGAACCGTGCCGAGGTAGCGACGCCGATCGACGGCAATAAATTCCTGCGCCAGATTGCCACGCGAGGCGTCGGTCAGTTGGTAGCTGACATCCTCGAGTAACGTTGAATGTTCAACAATAACCGTATCGCGCTCCATGAAATGAGCGACGGTTTTGCGTCCGTAGAGTTCGCGTCCAAAATCACTGCTGAATACTTCCAGTGCGCGTCGACGGGTAATGGCACCCACAGCCATGCCATTTTCTATCAGCGGCAGACTATCCAGTTCCGGGTGCTGCTGGAAATACCGAACGATCTCCTCCATCCGGGTGTGTTGGGGTAGCGCGGCGGTGGGACGGATCAGCGAGGCAATACTGTGATCACCGGTGCGCTCTGCTGCGGTGTTCGGCTGGCAGGGGCTCATCAGCTGCGGGGGCAGCGAGTGGAGTAGCTGGCCGGGGCGCTGAAAATAATAGCCCTGCATCAGGTCTATCCCCAGTTCCTGCAAGCGGAGGGCTTCTTCCGGGCGCTCAACTCCCTCTGCAATCAGCGTGGTGCCAAGGTGCCTGGCCAGCGCGATTAGGCTGCTGAGCAGCGCGCATTTGTCGGGGTTTCGATCGATATACTGGCAGAAAAAACGGTCTATCTTGACGTAGTCGCTGCGCAGTAACAGCCAGCGCTGCAAGCCGGAATGTGCAAGGCCGAGGTCGTCGATCGCAATGCGGATGCCGTCTTTTCGCAATTCGCGTATGGCGTCATTCAATGCATCCGTATCGCAACATCCGTGCTGTTCCGACAGCTCGAGAACCAATCGTGAATGTCGTGAGGCCAGTGATCGACTGTAATGTTGCAAGTGCTGCCGATGGCTTGCTTCCAGAAGCAGTTGGCTGTTTACATTCACGAACAGCAAGCTTTCATTGCGAGTAAAGCGCCGGCAGGCAAGCTCCGCGCAGTGCTGTTCCAGATGCAGCCCCCAACCGTTTTCGTAGGCATGTTCAAACAGCGCTTGGGGGTGATGGAGGGGGCCTTCAGGGCCTCTGGAAAGCGCCTCATGACCGACAATCCGGCCCTGACGGAGGTCGACAATGGCCTGAAACTGCGTGGAAATCGGTGGTGGAGCGGGATAGTGGGTGGCGGCTGAGCCCTGCATGATACATATCTGACATTACGGCTTCGTAGCAACAGGGTGGCAGGGCTCAATGACAGCTTGATGACGCGAGTCAGTGTGGCCCTACTGAAAGCGCCAGTATCATGCTCAGCTCGCTCAGTGTGCGACCACTGTCTGCTCTCAACTCGTTGAATGCGTTCTGCATTTTCAGCAAATCCCGCTTGGCGGTAACTTGAGGCTTGTCGATGATGCCTTCGGCTCGCAGCGCGGTGCACACATCACGGCTGAGGATGAACGTGTCTTTACCTGAAAAGCGCAGAAAATACTGCCCACTATTGCCGCCCAGGCGACTGCCATGCTTTTTCAAATAGGCCCACAGGCCGATAATGTCGTCACTAGGCCACTGTGCGAGAAATGCCCCTACTCCGCCATATTCTCGCTGTAAATCCGTGACCAGCAAGGCATTGTCCTGTACGGCCTTAACCTTGCTCAGGTTGCGGATAATGCGCGTATCGCTAGCCATATCTTCGATCTGTTCCGGTGAGCGCGATGCCACCCACACCGGCAGAAAACCATTAAAGACCGTTTCGAAGCCCTGCCATTTCTGCTCCACCACCCGCCAGACGAAACCGGCGCGAAAAATACAGGCCGCCATTTCGGCCAGGTAGCGATCATCACCCTGGGTGCAGAGCTGCTTGCCGGACTTGGCTGCCGGGAGGCGTGCCTCCAGACTGGCGAGATTACCCTGGTAGCTTACGGCCCGCTCCAAATAACGCTGATAAAGGCTCTTCATGCTGTGGCTCCACATTGTTGTTGGCCTCATGCAGACGGATGATTGGGACTCAACCGGCCGGAGGCTACCATGTCCGGCAACGATAATACGTAATACGCCTGAACAGTGCAGCACGTACTCAACGGGCCTAACGCCGGAATTATAAAACAATGACAGAGAAAAACTGGGACTACAGCGTCGATGTACTGGTCGTCGGCAGCGGTAACGGCGCCATGACTGCGGCGCTGAGCTGTTACGAGATGGGCTTGAAAGATGTACTGCTGATTGAGAAGTCCGATAGGGTTGGTGGTACCAGTGCGACCTCTGGCGGCGGCGTATGGATTCCCAACAACCGCTATGCCAAGGCAGCCGGTGCTCAAGACAGTATCGAAGACGCAAAGAAGTATCTGCTCAATACCACGCCGGAAGGGGCGGTTCCCGAGGAAATGGTGGACGCCTATCTGGAAAACGGCCCGAAAATGGTCGATTTCCTCCACGAGCGCAGCGATGTGCGCTACGAGACGCTCGAACACTATCCTGATTACTACACCAATGTAGACGGCTCGCGCACGGGGCATCGCTCGATGGAGCCGGAGCGTTTTGACTCTTCGCTGCTGGGCGACGATGTGAAACGCCTGCGTCCCTCACACCACATGATGCGCCTGTTTGACCGCATTTACTTTACCCAGGTAGAAGCTGCACTGCTTACCGTACAGGGGCCGGGTTGGATCAAACTGACCATGAAACTCATGGCCAGTTATTTCCTTGATTTTGCTTGGCTGCTGCGCGGCAGAAAGACCAGCCGGAAGGTCTGCACCGGTGCTGCGGGTGTCGCGCGTCTCTGGTACTCACTGAAAAAGCGGGATATTCCCCTGTGGACCGAGAGTCCTATGGTGGCACTGCTCGATGAAGAGGGGCGTGTTGTGGGCGCCGAGGTGAAAAAACAGGGTAAAACACTGCGCATACAGGCGCGCAAGGGCGTGATTCTGGCAGCGGGCGGTTTCGAACGCAATCAGGCCATGCGTGAGCAGTATCTGCCCAAACCGACCAGCACTGCCTGGAGTGGTGGGGTGGAAACCAATACCGGCGACGCCATTGTTGAAGGGCAGCGGCTGGGTGCGGCAACGCGCCTGATGGATGGCGCCTGGTGGTGTACGACCATTTCTGTGCCCGGTGAACCGGCGCCGCGATTGAGCATCATGGAGAAGTCTTTCCCCGGCTCATGCGTGGTGAACATGAACGGTGAGCGTTTTGCCAATGAATCACAGAACTACATGGCCTTTCAGAAAGATCTGTATAAGGTGCACACCGACGACAACCCCTGTTCGCCGATGTACCAGATTTTTGATGCCCGATTCCGTCGCGATTACATCGTTGGTCCTTTGATGACCGCGCAGCTCAAACCAGACTGGACCATCCCCAAAGACTGGTTTGAAAGTAAGCTGGTGGGTAAAGCCGGCAGCGTTCGGGAGCTGGCCCAGCAGCTCGGCATCAATGCCGATAATCTGGAGAAAACGGTTGAGAAAATGAACGGTTACGCGAAAACCGGCAAAGACCTGGATTTCCAGCGCGGTGATTCTGCTTATGACCGGTACTACGGTGACCAGCGTTTCCAGCCTAATCCCTGTCTGGGGGCTATTGATGAGGCACCGTTCTACGCTATTCGCGTTGACGCTGGTGACTTTGGTACCCAGGGAGGTTTGGCGACCAACCCCAATGCCCAAGTAACGAAGGAAAACGGTGAGCCGATTGAAGGCCTCTACGCGGTCGGTAACTGCAGCGCGGCCGTGCTGCCAACGTATCCGGGACCGGGGTCTACACTGGGGCCCGCCATGACCTTCGCCTATCAGGCGGCCAAGCATCTCAGCGGCTTTAAAGACTGATACCCTCTCGCGGCGACCCACTCGGGTCGCCGCAATGTTTCCGCAACAAAAACGTCCCGAAAATGTAGCAGTGCCCCCATAAGCTCATTCGCTTCTGGATGAAGAGATAGCTGTGGAGGAAACATGCGTTTTAATAAGAATGCGATCGTAACGGGTTTGCTGCTGGCTTCATCGGTCATGCTGGTTGCCTGTGACGGTGACGATGGCCGCGACGGTGCCCGTGGTGAAGTGGGGGCGCAAGGCCCGGCTGGAGATCAAGGCGCTACGGGAGATCAAGGTCCTGCAGGTGATCAGGGCGCAGCAGGCAGCAATAGCCTGGTGAAGCAGACCACACTGGCGGTAGGTAATGAGCAATGCTTTGCCGGCGGCTTGCGCATCGACTCCGGTGTCGACAGCAACAACAATGGTGAGTTGGATGACGCCGAGATCAGCGAAAGCTCGCTGCTGTGTTCACCTACCCAGTTGAATGACGCGAAGAATTTTAATCGCATCGCCAGTTTCCCGGTGTGTCTGCAGCAGGACGTGAACTGTGACGACGATACGACCACAGCGTCTGAGATTGTTGCGGCCAGCAGTGATGGCAATACCCTGATCTACACTGACAGCCCTCTCGAAGCTATCGGCTTTATTGATATCAGTAACCCCGAAGCACCTACGGCATTGGGCACATTGCCCCTGAGCGGCGAGCCCACGTCGGTTGCGGTGAAAGGCGACTACGCATTGGTGGGGGTGAATACCTCTGCCGATTTTGTGAATACCAGTGGTGAGCTGGCGATCGTCGATATTGCCAGCCGCGTTATTGTTCACACCTTGGCCCTGGCTGGGCAGCCCGATTCCGTGGCCGTCAGCCCCGACGGCCAGTATGCCGCTGTGGCCATTGAGAACGAGCGGGATGAAGACCTGGGTGATGGTGCGCCGCCGCAGCTGCCTGCGGGCAGTCTGGATATTGTCGACATCGCGGATGCGGATGTGAGCAACTGGGGCGTACGCAATGTGGCCATGACCGGTCTGGCAGCGTTGTATCCCACCGATCCCGAGCCCGAGTATGTGGACATCAACCGCGATAACATCGCGGTGGTCAGCCTGCAGGAAAACAACCACCTCGTGTTGGTGAATCTGGCTGATGGCAGTGTGGTGAATCACTTCAGCGCGGGTAGCGTCGATCTCGATATGATTGATGCCACCGAAGAGGATATCGGCCTGGTTGATCAATCCGAGTCACTCAGTGACGTGCTGCGCGAGCCCGATGGCGTCACCTGGCTGTCTACCGATTACTTTGTTACTGCCAACGAAGGTGACCTGGACGGTGGCAGCCGTGGCTTCAGCGTGTTCGATACCTCCGGCGAGGTGATTTATGAGAGTGGGAATACGCTGGATCACCTCACTGCGCGCTATGGTCATTACAATGAAGGTCGCTCCAAGAACAAAGGTAACGAGCCGGAGAATGCAGAGTTCGCCGTCTTTGGCAGCGAGCGCTATCTGTTTGTTAACTCCGAGCGTTCCAGTGTGGTGTTTGTCTACGACGTCGCCGACATGACCAAGCCGATGTTCAAACAGATGCTGCCGGCGGCTATGGGGCCGGAAGGCGCACTGGCTATTCCCTCGCGGAACCTGCTGGTGGTGGCCAGTGAGGAAGATGCTCGTGACGATAAAATCCGCTCAGCGGTCAACATCTATCGCTACGACAGCGCACCGGCCCAGTATGCCACGCTGGTATCGACCGATCGTGAGAACGGCACGCCGATTCCCTGGGCGGCAATGTCCGGGCTGGCCGTTGATGGCGAGCGAGCAAACCGCGTTTACGCGGTTGAAGACAGCTTCTTTCAGCGCAGCCGTATTTTCGATATTGATGTCAGCAGCCATCCTGCCCGTCTGGACCGTGAAATGCGCGTAATGGACAGCAACGATGTGCTCAGCACCATGCCCGCCGCCGCGCTGGCAGATGCCACTGTGGACGACGATGATGCCAGCCGAGTCAGTGTTTTTGACGTGGCGGATCGCGCGGCGCTGCTTAACGGCGACAAGACTGTCAACCTCGATCTGGAAGGCATTGCGCAGGCCAGCGATGGCGGTTTTTGGCTGGCTTCTGAAGGTGCGGGAACCATTGGTGATGGCGATCGCCCGATCAATAGCCTGAATATGCTGATTAAAACCGACGCCAGCGCGGTGATTGAGCGTGTAGTGACGCTGCCCGATGCGGTCAATGCGCTGCAACAGCGCTTTGGGTTTGAAGGCGTAGCCGAGCAGGACGGTAAGGTCTATGTCGCCATGCAGCGCGCCTGGCAGGGTGAGACCAATCCACGTATCGCCGTGTACGATCCGGTCGCGGACAGCTGGAGCCTCTTCTACTATCCGCTGGATGCTCGGGAATCCCAAGCCGGCGGTTGGGTCGGCCTGTCTGAAATCACGGCCCTGGGCGGCGGCAAGTTCATGCTGGTTGAGCGCGACAATCAAGGTGGCCCAGATGCGGCCATCAAGCGCCTGTATCAGATTGACGTTACCGGCCTTAGTGATGGCGATACTCTCAGCAAGACCCTGCTGCGCGATCTGATGCCGGATCTTGCGGCTCAGGGTGGTCTGGTGCCCGAGAAAATCGAGGGTGCTGCGGTACTGAAGAACGGTGACGTCCTGATCATCAACGATAACGATGGCGTGGATGACAACAGTGGCGAAACCCAGTTGCTCAATCTGGGCGATATCCTGCCCTAAGCGACAATAAGTCCAGCAACACGTCTTAAGCCCGCCTCAGAGCGGGCTTTTTTGTGCCTTTTGGTGATGTCTGTGCCGCTCTCCGGCTCCAGTTGCTATAGTACGTTCCCTGAATGACTTGATGATTCCCAAGGAGTTTTACCCTGTGAGTGAGTGGACTCGGCAGAGTTGGCGCGAGCATATTGCCCTGCAGCAACCCCAATACCCGGATAGCGGCGCGGTCAATCGCGTGGAAGAACAGTTGGCAGCGATGCCGCCCCTGGTGTTTGCCGCCGAGACGCGCGCCCTGCACGCACAGTTGGCCGAGGTTGCGGAAGGGCGCGCCTTCCTGCTTCAGGGCGGGGATTGTGCCGAGAGCTTTGCCGAATTTTCCGCCGTGAATATTCGCGACACCTTCAAGGTGATTATGCAGGTGGCGATCGTACTCACCTATGCGGGGCGTTTGCCGGTCGTCAAGGTGGGCCGACTGGCAGGACAGTTTGCCAAGCCGCGCTCTGCCGATATGGAATCGCGAGACGGACAGTCGCTGCCCAGCTATCGTGGCGATATTGTCAACGATGCGGCGTTTACCGCCGCCGCGCGGGTGCCGGACCCGGAGCGCATGATTCGCGCCTACCACCAGTCTACGTCGACATTGAACCTGCTGCGTGCTTTTGCCAGCGGGGGGCTTGCCGACCTGCATCAGGTCAATCAGTGGAACCTGAGCTTTCTGGCGTCAAATCCGCTGCGCGAGCGTTATGAGGCAGTGGCGCACAGTATTCAGGATGCCCTGGCATTTATGGAAGTCTGTGGCATTAACAGCGACAACACGCCGACCTTGCGCGAGACCCACTTATACACGTCTCACGAGGCGCTGCTGCTCAACTACGAGGAGGCACTGACCCGCCAGGATCACCTCACTGGCGATTTCTATGATTGCTCGGCACATATGCTGTGGATTGGTGAACGCACCCGCCAGCTTGATGGCGCCCACATTGAGTTTTTCCGCGGTCTGAAAAATCCGCTGGGCGTGAAGATCGGGCCGTCAATTGAAGAGGATGAGCTGATTCGTCTCATCGATGCGATGAATCCGGAGAACATTCCGGGGCGACTGACGCTGATCAGCCGGATGGGCGGCAATACCCTCGCCGAAAAACTGCCCGCGTTGGCGCGTCGGGTTCAGGCCGAAGGGCGCACCGTGGTGTGGTCCTGCGACCCGATGCATGGCAATACGGTGAAGGCGGGCAATGGCTACAAAACACGCTCGTTTGACCGCATTCTGGATGAGATTCGTCAGTTCTTTCTGGCCCTGCGCGGCGAGGGCGCACATCCCGGGGGGATTCATCTGGAGATGACCGGTCAGCACGTGACCGAGTGTGTGGGCGGGGCCTACCAAATCTCTGAAGACGACCTCAAAAAGTGTTACCAAACCCAGTGCGATCCACGCTTAAATGCCGATCAGGTACTGGAGTTGGCTTTCTGTGTTGCTGACTTCCTGCGCGAAGAAAAGCGCTGAACACCACCACGCTAATGGATACGACAATGACCGCTAAACGTTACCTGTTACTGCTGCTCTGTCTGGGGCTGTGGGCCTGTGAGTCCACCTATTACAACGCCATGGAGAAAGTCGGCATTCACAAACGGGATATTTTGGTCGATCGGGTAGAAGATGCCCGCGACTCCCAGCAGGATGCCCAGGAAGAATTCCGCGATGCCCTCAGCCAGTTTCGCTCGGTGGTCAGTTTTGACGGCGGTGATCTCGAAAAGCTCTACGATCGCCTGAATGCCAGCTACGAAGACAGCGCTGCTGCGGCGGACGATATCCGCGAGCGTATCGAGGCCGTTGAAGGGGTGGCGGAGGCCTTGTTTGAGGAGTGGGAAGAAGAGCTTTCT
>NZ_CFHTQA010000044.1:0-30844 GCF_984394615.1 Spongiibacter sp.
GTGCCATTCAAGCAGGAAATTACGGCGGACTACGCCGAGGGTGAAAGCAAGGCCGTGACCCTGCACGACGGTTCGGTGGTTGAGCTACGCAAGGCGGATCCCGAGCTGGATCTGCACAGCCGCCGTTCAGCCCTGAAGCTGATCAAGGACTATCGCGCCAAGGATCAGATGCTGACCGGTCTGTTGTATATGGATGAAGATTCTCAGGATCTGCACGAGATTATCGGCAGCAGTAAAACGCCGCTGCGAGATCTTGGTGAGTCGGAGTTGTGTCCGGGGCAGAAAGTGCTCGACCGTCTGAACGACAGCCTGCGATAAAAAAAGGCGTCGGCAGCGCAAACTGCCGACGCAAGGGCATCATCCATCTTTTACCAGCGGTAAGACGCCTGCAATGCCAATGTGCGTGGCGGATTGGTGAAGCCGTGATGGGTGGTGGTGCCCGCAATCACCTTCTTGGCGACCGGGGTATCGACGGCATACAGCAGCACCTGTTCGTCACTCAGGTTCTTACCCAAGAGCGCCACTTCCCAGGTGCCATCGCTGGAGGCCAGCGCCAGTCGGCCGTTGTACTGCACAAAGGCGTCCTGCTTGACCCGGTCGTCGAGGTTGGGAGAAGGGTGATACTCGTCGGTGAAGATGGCATCGAGGTTCGCTCGCAGAATCAAGGCACTGCCCAGTGCCCGCTCATAAGCCAGCAGCAGGTTCCCGGAATAGTCGGCAGCGTACTGATTGGTTTTGCCCGAGTAGTCACAGTTAATGCCGTTGGGATGGTCCGGTAACTGGTCCTGGATACAAGTACCCAGTTTGTGGTCCAGAAACTCGAAGTCCAGCAAGGCCAGGCCGCCCGCCAGCATCAGATGCTCGCTGAGGGCGATACGACCGTCAAACTCAACCCCCTGGGTGACGGCGCTGGCCGCGTTGCCGACATTGAAGCCCAGTGTGCCATCGAAAACACTGACCTGCAGATCGTCAAAGCGCGTGTAAAACACGGCCGTATTCAGCTCGGCGACGCCGTCAAACAAGGTGGTTTTCAATCCCAGCTCGTAAGACGTGGCGCGCTCTTCCTCGTATTCAAAGCTGCCGATCAGGACTTGCTGATTCGCGACAACGGCGTTGGGATTGCGCGCGGTGGGTTCGGCACTGGGTGATGAATTGGAGCGCGCATCGTAGCCGCCGGATTTAAAGCCGCGCCGGGCGGAAAAGTAGCCCATCATCGCGTCGTTGATGTCCCACTGTAGATTGAGCAGCGGGGCAAACTGCGATTCAGTCCGTTTGCCTTTCAGGTCGTGGCGCTCGGCGGCGAAAGTGACTGCCGCTGCGGTGTCGGTCTCGCCAATCGGCAGAATCGAGCCATCGGGTAAACCGAACTCGAGTTTGCGGCTGCCGCTCTTTTTCTCATAGGTGTAACGACCGCCGAGGGTTAATCGCCAGCTTGGGTTGATGATCCAGGTGCCCTGCATAAAGGCCGAGCCGATCAGTGAATCGCTTTTGAAATCGCGGGGCGAGCGAATATCCAGCAGGGAGTTACCCGCATCGCCAATGCCCAGTACCTCGAAGGCTGAACTCGCGCCAGCCAGCGGGTCGATATCGCCGCGTGCGCCTCCTTCGAGAATGTCGGCCGCGTTGATCAACTGTGGAATCAGCGTGGACGGCAGGACGATGGAGTCGAAGAAATACACGTCGTTGTACTGGAAATAGGCGCCGGCAATCAGATCGAAGCGCTCTCCGGGTGCTGACACCCAGCGAAATTCCTGACTGAACTGCTCGTACTCTTCTTCCATGACCACCTGAAACAGCGGCGAGCCGGTAAAGTCACAGTCGCATTCTTCGTCGTACTGATAGGCCATATAGGCGCTGATCGAGGTGAAGGTATGCCCGTCGACATACCAGTCCATTTTCAAGGTGAGGTTCTGGGTGTCGTTGTAACTGTAGTCGCCGTTTGCATGGCGACGGCGATCGGCTTTGGTATCCAGTACCGAATCATCGGCCTGCATATTCAAAATAGAACCATTGCCCTGCAGTTGCAGAATATCGCGCAGAGCCGGTGGCAGCAGCGACACGACACCCCCTACGGCGCCGAGATCAGGGAAGACCGTATTGTTGAGAATGTCGCCGTAGGTGCGACCCGTGAACAGGAAAATATCGGAGTCCGAGGGATTGTCGCTGATGATTTCCGACTGGCGGCCGACCACATCAAAGCTGCCGATCTCCAGCTTGAGCATGGCGGTGAAATCGTCGCCGGGGTCCCAGCCCAGTTTCAGCCGGTAGGTCGCCTCGTCGCGCTCTGCTTCGTCCCGGTTCAGTACCTGGTTTTCGACAAACCCGTCGATCTGCCGCTGGCGCATGGCAAAGCGCAGACTGAATTCGTCCGTGAGGGGGCCGGATGCGACAAAGTCGATGACGCGCTCATTGAGCTCCGGTTCATAGCTGCCCTGAACAAAGAGTTCCCTGTCCTGACTGGGCGAGGCGGTGCCGATATTGATGGCCCCGGCGATGCTGTTTTTCCCCAACAGAATATTCTGTGGTCCGCGCAGTACCTCCACCCGCTCAAGGTCCAAAAAGGGTGCCCGAGCGAGCTGCGCGCGGCCGTAGTAAACGCCGTCCACATACATGCCCACCGATTGCTCGAAGCCTTGGTTTTCACCGGAGCCGATACCGCGAATATAAATATCGGTGCCGATGCTGGATTCGGTCATGGTGAAGTTGGGAACATAGGCCTGAAGATCCTCGATCTTGGCGAGCCCGGCTTCCATCATTTTTTCACCGTTGATTGCGCTGACCGAGACTGGCACATCCTGAAGACTCTGTTCGCGCAGTTGTGCGGTCACGATCACTTCTTCCAGTTGAGCGGCGATCAGCAGTGGGCTGTGGGCGATGCCGAGGGACAATGCGCCCCAGAGGCTGGTTCTTTTTATCATTATTGTTTCTCCATTTTTACCGGCGCGCAGGTCAACGACCCGCGCTACGGCGTGGGCGATGCTATGCAGCGGCGTGGCTGGCGTGTTGCTTGAATTTCGCCTTCAGCTTCTCCGCCTTCCCCGGCAGCACATTGGCAAGACTCAGGTCGCCGTGGTGGTGGGCGAACACTCTGGGGTCCATCACTCGGAACCAAAGTGGCGGTACATAGGCGAGCATCATCATCGACGCATAGCCGGAGGGAAGTTGCGGGCTGTCGGCAAAGTGCCGGAGCGCCTGAAAAGAACGGTTCGGGTGAGCGTGGTGATCCGAATGGCGCTGCAGTTGGTACAGCAGCAAGTTGGTTACCGTGTGATTGCTGTTCCAGGAGTGGCGCGGAAGGCAGCGCTCGTAGCGGCCATCCTCGCCGCGCTGACGAAGCAGACCGTAATGCTCAACATAGTTGATGACCTCCAGCAGAGAGGCCCCGAGCGCCGCTTGCACGGCAAGGAAAACCAGTGCGGGCCAGCCCAGCCAAACGGTGCAGGCGCCGAACAGAATGGCGGTCAGTGCCCAGGCCTGCAACACCTCGTTGCGCCAGTGCCAGAACCCAAGCCCCTTGCGTGCCAGACGTTGGCGTTCTATGGCGCAGGCTGAGCGAAGGCTGCCAATAACGGTGCGCGGCAGGAAGCGCCAGAAGCTCTCGCCCATCTTTGAACTGGCCGGGTCTTCCGGTGTGGCGACATTGCGGTGGTGGCCAAAGTTGTGCTCAACGTAGAAATGCCCATAGGCCACCGGCGCCAGTGCGACTTTAGCCAGAAACTGGCTCAGTGGATCGCGCTTATGCCCGAGCTCATGCCCGGTGTTAATACCAATGCCATTCACATAGGCGCAGCTCAGCAGGGCGCCGGCAATGCCCCAGGCTCCCAGTTCGGTGCAGGCAAACCAGACAGCGATCAGGGTGCCGGCATATTGCAGGGGGATATAGGCGTAGACGATGTACCGGTAATAGGCGTCGGCTTCCAATTGTGGCACCGCCGACTCCGGAGGGTTGGAGCGATCCGTGCCGACGAGCAGGTCCATCAGCGGAATAATCAGGTACACCATCAGCGGGGCAAACCACCACCCCCAGATCTGTCCGCTGACCACGTAAATCGCGGCACCGATGATCGGAAAAAGCGGGACCAGCAGCCCCAGCGCCCAGAGATAGCGCTTCGCGTCGCGCCAGTGTGTGTCGTTTGCAGTGTTCATCGCGGTTATCGACTCTTATTAAGTTAACGAGTGTTAAAATAATGCTAGATGCTAACTTAACAGTTGTCAATATATTGACCGGATTCAAGCAGGGACTCACTTGGCAGACTTTTTGCCTTTTTAATCAACGGCTTGTCTTGATATAAGGGGGGTGTCAAACTGTGAGCCTGTTAACAACTGTAAAAATAACCTTCTGACTGAGGCGACGATGACGGAAAACAAGCCGAAGCAGAGCCGCAAAGGCAACCGGGAAAAGCTGATGAACGCGGCGCTCGGTTTGTTGGCGGAGGATCAGAGTGGCCTGTCGGGCATTAGCCTGCGGCGAATCACCAAAGCCTGTGGTCTCAGCCCGCCAGCGTTCTACAGCCACTTCGCGTCGGTGGAAGACTTGGGCATGGCGCTGGTCAATGAAGTGGGGACGGCCCTGCGTGAACTGCTGAGGGGGGTGCGAGATGCCGATTCCGAAGAAGCAGTGATCGCCGAGTCGGTACAGGCCGCCTTTGGTTATATTCGCGGTAACGAGCCGCTGTTCATTCTGATTGCGCGCGAGCGGGCAGGAAGTTCGGCCATGCTGCGTGGTGCCATTCGGGGAGAAGTGCGGGAAATTGTCGAAGACATGGCCACGGACTTTCACGAGCGGGGGCTGTTTGAGCGCTTCGATCTTGAGCGCAAGCGCGCGGCTGTCGCTGCGATCGTGTCACTGGGCCTGAGCCTGATTCCCGATATTCTCGATCTCTCCAGAGAGTCTCCGGAAACGGGGGACGCCTTGATCGCCGAGTTTGAAAATCAGGTTAAGCTGATTCTTTTCTAAAGGGATTAGGGCGCCAAGTGTCGGCGCCCGAAGCCATCACTTCAAAACGATCACTTCAAATCTATCACTTCAAGGCAATGGTCATATTGGGGGCGTGGGAGCTGGCGTTGTCTTCCGGCCAGCGCGCGGTGACCGTTTTCGTCTCGGTATAAAAACGCACCGCCTGTTTTCCATAGGCATGAAGGTCGCCCATGAAGGATTTCTTCCAGCCGGTAAAGGAGAAGAACGGCAGCGGTACCGGAATGGGAATATTAATGCCCACCTGGCCGACATCCACTTCGCTCTGATAGCGCCGGGCTGCCGCACCGGAGGCCGTAAAGATGGAGGTGCCGTTGCCATAGGGGCTGCTGTTAACCAGTGCCAGCGCTTCATCCAGATTGGCGACCTGCATACAGCACAGGACCGGCCCAAAAATTTCCTCCCGGTAAATGCGCATGTCGGTGCTCACATTGCTGAACAGCGTTGGGCCGAGCCAGTTACCGTCTGGGTAACCGCTAACCTCGCAATCTCTGCCGTCCAGCAGCAGTGTTGCACCGTCTTCCACTCCGCTGGCAATCAGCGCTTCTACCCGCTGTTTGGCATTGCGACTGATCAGCGGGCCATAACCGGCCTCGGGGTCGTCCCAGTGGCCGGGGCGAACATCGGCCAGTTTGTCGCGCAGTTCGTCCACCCAGTTAATCGCCTCGCCCACAAACACCGCCACGCTGATCGCCATGCAACGCTGTCCGGCGGCGCCCACCGCCGCGCCCAACAGATTATTGATAACGACGTCTTTGTTGGCGTCAGGCATGATGACCATGTGGTTTTTGGCGCCCGCCATACACTGCACGCGCTTGAGTGCGTGACTGGCACTGCGGTAAATATGTTCACCCACGGGCACCGAGCCGACAAATGAAATGGCGCGGGTATCGGGGTGGTTGATCAGCGCATCGACCGTGTCTTTGCCGCCATGAACCAGTTGCAGCACACCGGGTGGGCAGCCGGCCTGTTCAAACAGTTCGACCAGCCGCATGGCCGTTAAGGGTACCTGCTCTGAGGGTTTGAGGACAAAGGTGTTGCCGCAGGCAATGGCCAGCGGGAACATCCACAGCGGAATCATCGCCGGAAAATTGAACGGTGTGATGCCGACGCACACGCCCAGTGGCTGGGTGATGCTATAGCTGTCGACATCCCGCGCAACATTTTCCACGGTCTCGCCCATCAGCAGCGACGGGACATTGCAGGCTTGCTCCACCACTTCAATGCCGCGCCAGACGTCGCCTTTGGCGTCTTCAAAGGTTTTACCGTTGTCTTCAGCAAGAATACGGGCCAGCTCGTCGTGGTGCTCTTTGAGCAACTGCTGATAGCGGAGCATCACCCTGGCGCGCTCCGGCACCGGGACCTTGCGCCACTGGATAAATGCCTCGGCGGCACCGGCGACGGCGCGCTCAATTTCATCGTCACTGGCCATCGGTACACGAGCCAGCAGTTCCTGAGTCGCGGGGTCGTGAATCTCAAGATGCTGTGGTGAATTGCTCTGGATGAATTCACCGTTGATGTAGTGGGGGAGAATGTCGTTCATGCTGAACCTCTCAAAGGGGAATATTCAGTGTAGCAAGTTCAAATTGGCACTGGCGTAAGACTGTCCAGCCAGTGTTTGCAGTGTTCGGCCACGCCGTCGCCGTCTTCCTGCAGCAGCATATGGCCGCGCCCGGCGACGGTCATGCAGTCAACGACGTCGGGCAAGCGCTGTCTGTGGTAGCGGAATACGGCCTCGGGATGCAAAAAGGAGTGTTCGGCGCGCAGCAACAGTGTGGGGCACTGAATACGCTTCAGTGCTTGCCAGGGTGAGTGCGTCCGGCTGAAGTTTTGCGCTTCCCAGTCCGGGTGATAGCGCATGGCGAGCTGGCCGTCGTCCTGTTCAATCAGGGCGGCCTCCGCGTAGTCGGCAAAGGCCTCATCGCTGAACGGGCGGAACACCGGCTTGTTGCGGTGATAATCAATAAATGCCTGCCGACTGGGCCAGTGCGTGGGGCGTTTACGGGTGCGCTTGACCAGCGACAGGTGTCGGGTGAAGTGCGGCGCGACCAATCTGTGGGCGCGATACAGATAGCGGCCCGGCAGCGTAGCGGGATCGCAGAGAATCAGGGCGCGAAACAAGTCCGGTCGTCGGGCGGCGGCCAGCGTGGTAACGGTGGCGCCGATGGAATGACCGATGCCGATCACTGGGCCGTGACTGTGTTGATCGAGAAAGGCAATCAGGTCGTCGGCGTGCCCCCGCCAGTTAAAGTCGGGGGCAGGGGGGTGTTCGCCCCAGGCGCCACGATTCTCCAGTCCCAGTAGCGGGTATTCATCGGCAAAGTGCTTGAGGAAAAAACGGTAGCTGGCCACGGGGAAGCCGTTGGCCGGGGCGAAGTGAATAGCGGGCTGCGTTGCGACGTGTCGTCGTACTTGGTTTCTCGGTGTTTGGTTCTGCAGCGCTTCGCCGCCTTGCAGCCATACGGCCTCGCCGCGCCCGAAATTGCCCTGTCTGTATTCCAGCATTGTTGCCTCATGCGTTCGACCAACGGCTA
Source organism: Spongiibacter sp. (assembly GCF_984394615.1). NCBI lineage: Bacteria > Pseudomonadati > Pseudomonadota > Gammaproteobacteria > Cellvibrionales > Spongiibacteraceae > Spongiibacter > Spongiibacter sp. The sequence goes on from NZ_CFHTQA010000044.1 coordinate 7,510, forward strand.
CGCTAGCACGATCGGAGAGGCAATCAAGGCTGGAAAAGGACGCAATGTCAGCCGTGCAGACCGTGCTCGATGGGACACTGCCCACGGGCCAGCTTGCGGGCGCGCTCGACCAGGGTTTCCTCCATGGATTCGCGACCGATCATAATCACGAAGTCACCCTCGCGCAGGCCGTTAAGGGCAAATTGAGCCAGTTCATCCAGATCCTGTACCGGCAGCTCGATGCCAATATCTTTCATGCCGCTCATAAACTCGTCGAAGGTCATTTCTGCGCCGTCGGGGGCGGGTTTTTCACGAGCGAGCTCGGCAGGACGATTGCGTTTGGTTGTCCAGATGCCGGTGGGCAGAATACCGCCCGACGGGTAGAAAATGCAGGCCCGCAAGCGGGTGTTCTGGCCGACCAGTTGCGCGTTCAGGCACTCGGTCATAATCGAGACACCGGCTTTGCTGGACGCGTACACCGATTGATCCGCCAGTGGCGAAATGCCGCCGTCACCGGAGCTGGTATTCATCACGATGCCTTCTTCCCCGGAAGCCAGCATGCGGGGCACAAAGGCTTGAATACCGTGGGCAATGCCGCGCAGGTTTACACCCAGCACCCATTGCCAGTCATTGGGGGTGGTATCCCACACATTGTTGTTGGGCACGCTCACGCCAGCATTGTTGCAGAGCACATGACAGGCACCGAATTCCTCAAATACGGCGTCGGCCAGGGCATTGACCGAGTCGGGTTTGGAGACATCGGTAACGATGGCGCGCAAGGTGCCGCCCTGTGCCGACAGCTCGCTGGCGGTGCGGTCGAGGGCGCCTTGCTCTACATCGGAAATAACCACCTTGGCGCCCTCCCCGAGGAAGGCGCGAGCCAGTGATTTGCCGATGCCGCTGGCACCGCCAGTAACGACTACAACCTTGTCTTTGAAGCTCTGCATGATTTCTCCCTGATCCTTATTGTTGTGAGTTGAGAAATTTACAATGGTGTATTTTTACACGCTGGTGTTGATATTTTGCAAGTGATTTCATGCGCCTCAAAAGATGGAAATATGTCGAAGTGCTTTCAGCCGCTGTTCAGATAAACGTCGCTACTCTGGACGCGTCCATCAGGAGGAATTAGCTATGAAAACCTCAACCTTATCTGTATTTCCGCATCGCAGTGCCATGGCGGCCGGGATGGTTCTGTTAATGGCTGCGGCACTTGTGGTGCCGCAGCAGGCGCGCGCCGATAGCGGCGAAGCCGCCCTGGCGGTGCTGCTGGGTGCCGCCATCGTGGTGGCCGCTCAGAACGACGATCACCGCGATCATCGCTACGATGCCCGCTACGACTACCGACGCGGTTACGAGCAGGGTTACCGCCAGCACAAACCCTACGGCCACCATCAATCGGCCTATAAGCACGGTTATCGCGATGGCCGTTTCGACAGTCGTTATGATCACAAGTGGCATCCTGGAAAAGGTCACGGCAAGCATCACTACAAAGACAAACATGGCTACAAAGGCAAACACGGTCGTGACGCCCAGCGTTGGAACAGCCGAGTGCCGGTGTACAGCCGCTGAAACGGAAAGATCACTCCCATTGGCCGCGCAACATGCGCGGCTTTTTTGTATTGGCTCCCTGTCTTTCTCCCAATTCCCGCCAAGCTGCTAGAATCCAGCTCACTGATGGCAGTCGGCATATGCCGGTGGGGAGACGAATGAAACGCAAAGCGATGATGTTACTGGCGGGCCTGTTTACTCTGGCAGTGCTGACCCTGGCCGCCCCTTTTGCCGTGATGGAATTGGGATCTCCCGGCATGGCAACGGCGTCACGCGCGCTGGTGCATGCGGCGGTAGGGTATAGCGGGGGAACCCCCGAGAAAGGCTTGCTGCCTTTGCGAGTGACGTCTGGGTACCGCGTAGAAGTGTATGCCGAGGGGCTGGGTAATCCGCGGTTTATGGCGGTTACGTCCGCTGGTGACCTGTTGGTCAGCCGTCCCCGCAATGGCGAAGTATTACTGCTGGGACGGGATGGGAATAACGATGGTCGCGCCGACAGTGAGCGCATTTTGCTGCGTGGCTTGAAGCGCCCGCAAGGGTTGGCACTTCGCGATGGCTGGCTTTATGTGGCGGAGTCAGACGGCATCGGCAAAATTGCCTTGGATGTGGAGCGCGGCGAGATCAAAGGCGATTACACACGCATCCTCGATGGTCTGGGTGACCGGGGCAACCACTGGAGTAAAACCATTGGCTTTGGTCCTGATGGCTGGTTGTACCTCAGTTCCGGCTCTACGTGTAACGTCTGCGAGGAAACCGACCCCCAGCGGGCGACAATGATGCGCTTGCAGGCTGATGGCAGTGAGTTGGAGATTGTGGCGACCGGGCTGCGAAACAGCGTTGGGTTTGACTGGGCGCCGTGGAGCGACGCGCTCTACGCGACGGATAACGGCCGAGACCTGCTTGGCGATAACTTCCCCCCCTGTGAGCTGAACCGGATTGAAAAAGGCAGCTTTTATGGCTGGCCGTATTTCAATGCCACCACGCCCGATCCGGACTTCGGTCATCGTCTTCCGGAGAATATGCCCGCCAACCGCCCGCCCGTGCATGAATTCCGGGCGCACAACGCGCCGCTCGGTATCCGTTTTCTGCAACACCAGGACAATGACGAGAAAATGGCTCTGGTGGCCTTGCACGGCTCCTGGAATCGCAGCGAGCCCGACGGCTACAAAGTGGTCGCACTGCGCTGGCTGGATGATGGCGATATCGTCGAGGACGATTTCCTCGTTGGCTTTTTGCAGGGTAGCGATCTGCACGGTCGCCCGGTGGATGTTGTTGAAGCCGCTGATGGCCGAATTTTTGTGTCCGACGATTACGCCGGACGGATCTACCTGATTCGCTCAGGGCAGGGCGATGATCAACGCGCTGCGGTGGCAAGCCGCAAGCTGCCGTCGGCGGGAGAGGCCTTGGCGGCTTACTCGCCCGATCAGCGCCAGGCCTTGCTTGAACAGGGCGAGCAGTTGTATCAGAGCAAAGCCTGTGACAGTTGCCATGCGCTGCCCACTATCCGCCATCTGGAGAGCGTCAGTGCCCGCTATAACCTGGCGGAGCTGGCGGATTTCTTTTTGGCGCCCACGCCACCCATGCCCAGGTTTGAACTGGATGCAGGGCAGCGCGAAGCACTGGCGGTGTATTTGTACAGCCGGGCAAAGTAATCGCGAGAGTTCCTTATTGTTCGCGTAGTGTGCGTGTTTCTCCCGGACCTGAAGAGGGGGGAATAGGGTATACTTGGCAGATCGGCGCAGACGTTCGTCAGCGCCTCTCATCCTTTGCCAATAAGGTCTGCCATGAACTCGGAGAAGCCGCTTTATATTTCTGTTGCTGGTCCCGCCCTGCTGGAAACACCGTTGTTGAACAAAGGCTCTGCGTTTACCGAGCGTGAGCGTCGCAGTTTTAATCTGATGGGGCTGTTGCCGCCGCGTTACGAAAGTATTGATGAGCAGGTTGAACGGGCTTACATGCAGTACTGCAGCTTCGACGAGCCCATTAACAAACACATCTATTTACGCGTAGTGCAGGACAATAACGAAACCTTGTTTTACCGCCTGCTCAACGACCATCTCGAAGAGATGCTGCCGATTATTTATACCCCCACGGTGGGCGAAGCCTGCGAACATTTTTCCGATATTTACCGCAGTGCCCGCGGCATCTTCGTGTCGTATGAAGAGCGGGAGTTCATGGATGACATTCTGCACAGCGTCACCAAAGACAAGGTCAAGGTGCTGGTGGTTACCGACGGCGAGCGCGTACTGGGTCTGGGCGACCAGGGCATTGGCGGCATGGGTATTCCCATCGGCAAGCTGTCGCTGTACACCGCCTGCGGCGGCATCAGCCCGGCCTACACCCTGCCGGTGGTGCTGGATGTGGGCACCAATAACCAGAAGTTACTCGACGACCCCATGTATATGGGCATGCGCCACCCGCGTATCGGTCGCGATGATTACGACGCTTTTGTCGACCAGTTTATCGAGGCGGCCCAGCGCCGCTGGCCCGGCGTACTGATTCAGTTCGAGGATTTCGCGCAGCCCAATGCCATGCCGATTCTGGAACGCCACAAGGATTCGGTGTGCTGTTTCAACGACGATATTCAAGGCACCGCTGCCGTCACCTTAGGAACGGTACTGTCGGCCTGCGCGCGCAAAGGCGAGCGCCTGCGGGACCAGAATATTGTCTTTGTCGGCGCCGGTTCGGCGGGTTGCGGTATTGCCGAGCAACTGATCCGCGCCATGGTTGATGAGGGATTGGATGAGCCCAGTGCCCGCTCACAGGTTTATATGGTAGATCGCTATGGTCTGCTGGTTGAGGGCATGACTGGGCTGCGGGATTTTCAGGCCCGGCTGGCGCAGCCGAATCATGTCGTCGCCGATTGGCAGTACGAGGGCGAGTACCCCAGTTTGCTGGACGTGGCGAACCATATCCAAACCGGCATCCTCATCGGCGTATCCGGTCAGCCGGGGCTGTTCAGTGAGGCGGCGATTCGCGCCATTCACGAGCGTTGCGAGCGGCCGATTATCCTGCCGTTGAGTAATCCCTCCCGACAGGTTGAGGCGCGTCCTGAACAGGTACTGGCGTGGACGAATGGGCAGGCCATCGTGGCTACCGGCAGTCCCTTCGAGCCGGTGGTTTACCAGGGCGAGCGCTATGAAATCTCCCAGTGCAATAACAGCTATATTTTCCCCGGCATTGGTCTCGGCGTCATTGCCAGCAAAGCCAGCCGGGTGAGTGATGGCATGTTGATGGCCGCCAGCCGCTGTCTGGCTGAGAGTGCCTCGGCGTATCACACCAAACCCAATGTGCTGCTGCCACCGCTGACCTCGCTGGCGCGTCTGAGTCGTGAAATCGCCTTTGCGGTGGCCAAGGTGGCTCAGGCCGAGGGGCTGGCTGTAGAGCGCAGTGACGAGGAACTGTACGACGCCATCGAGCGCAACTTCTGGTTGCCGGAATACCGCGAATACCGCCGGATTGCCGCTCGCGCGCGCTAGCGGTTTTCCCCGGTCAGATAAGCCAGTAGCAATTGCAGCAGCTCCTCTCTGAAGGCCGGTTCGGCCAGCAGGGAAGGCTGCTGGCTCAGGGCCTGGCGCAGATTGCCCTGCAGCGTTTGCCTGACGAGCAGGCTGCGCAGTGCGGGATTCCCGTGGCAGCATTTGCCGGATAACCACTGTTCCAGCCATTCCTCCCAGGATGGATTGTTCAGCGCCTGCGTGAGACGGTTCACGCGCTGGTGGATATCAAAGCTGTGCTGATATTCCCGGAAAAATTCCGGATCGAGCTTCTGCAGGGCCAGCAGTTGCTCGCATTCCAGCGCGATAATCGCCGCCAGCGTGTCCCGAACAGAGCAACTCGACAGGGCCTGAATATCGCGAAAACGTCGCCGGGCATTCTCTGCCAGCTCTTCCAGCAATGCGTCGTAAACCTCGCTGAGAATCGCCTCTTTGCTGGGGAAGTACTGGTACAGCGAGGCGATATTTACGCCGGCAACATCGGCGATATGCTGGGTCGTCAGGCGCTCGGCGCCCTCTTTCTCCAGAATTTTCAGACAGGCCTGCTGAATGGCTTCCACCGTCATCAGCGAGCGGCTCTGTTTGGGGCGTTTGCGTGGGCGGGGTGGCGTGTTTGGCGGCATGGTGGCTCGTAAAATGTAAGGGCGCGGTCGTCCGGCGTGTTGTTGTTATAAAAAGCTTTTTTATCAATGGCTTAGCTGCTTATGTGGATGGCGGTAATGCCAGTTGTCGCGCTGCATTCCTGTGCCTAGGCTACAGAGCATCCTACTGTGACGGGAGTGCTTTGTGTACGTCGATATTGAAACTTATCTGAAAGTGTTGCGCCATGTCTGGTCGCTGCGCGGCTGGCCGGGGCGGCGCAAGATGCTGCTGCGACTGTTGATTGCCGTGCCGGTGCTGACGCTGTTCAACAGTCTGTGCTTCCTGCTGGATTATCTGCTGTTTCCCCGTTTGTGGTGGCAGCGCGTCGAGCGCCCGGTCTTTATCGTGGGGCATGCGCGCAGCGGAACTACGTTGGCGCACCGCCTGCTGGCTGCTGACGGCGATAACTTCAGCTACTTCCTCTACTGGGAGCTGTTTTTTCCCTCGCTGCTGCAAAAGCGGGTGATCCGCTGGCTGGGCAAGCTGGATCGGGCCATGGGTGGCCCCTGTATTCGTCGCCTGCGGGCTTGGGACGACCGCACTTTCGGCCGCTTCCGCCATATCCATGACATGAGCCTGTGGAATGCGGAAGAGGATCAGTTCGTTATGCAGGCGGCGTTTTTGTCGCAGCAATGGGCGTTGGACGTACCGATGATGGATCAGATCGACCTGTTTCACGTCGATCAAATGCCGGCAAAAAAGCGTCGGCGCTGGCTGCACCACTACCGCGAATGTGTGAAACGGCAGTTGCTGCTCAACGGCGGCGACCGCATCCATCTCAGCAAAAATCCGCTGATGAGCGGTTGGGTCGAGGCGCTGATTGAAACCTTCCCCGATGCCCGCATCGCGGTCATGGTGCGCAACCCCACGCAGTGTATTCCCAGCACCCTGAAACTGCTGGAACTGACCTGGAAGGGCAAGGGCTGGACGCCCGAGCAGTACGGCCCCTCCCAGCAGGCGATGACCGAGATTTCCTTCGACTCGCTGCTGTGGCCCCGACAGGCGCTGGCGAAGCACAAGGCGAGCCCGCAGATCTTTGTGGATTATCGCGATATTACCCGCCAGCCCCGGGAAACCGTCCACCGCATCTATGCGGCATTGGGCATGTCGGTATCACCCAGTTACGAGCAGTGGTTAGTTGATCAGGAAGATCGAGAGCGCGGGCACGCGACTCATTTTGAATACAGCATCGACGACTACGATTTGGCAGTGGAAGACATCGAGTCGCGACTCGCGCCCCTGTTCGATCAATACCAGTGGCCGCGTGTGAGCGAGGCAACGCTTGAGGGACAGCAGGCATGAATCGACTGGAGGGAAAAACCGCGCTGATTACCGGCGCCAGCCGCGGCATCGGTTTGGCGATGGCGCAGCGCTTTGCCGCCGAAGGTGCACGACTCATTTTGGTCGCCTCGCGCATGGGGAGTCATGGCCGCCTGCCGGGCACGCTTGAATCGGCGGTTGAGGGGATTCGGCGCGCAGGCGGTGAAGCCCACGCCGTCGTCTGCAATTTGAGCGACGCCGACGCTCGCGCCGACCTGATTGCGCGGGCTCAGCAGCAAGTCGGTCCGCTGGACATTCTGGTGAACAATGCGGCGGGTGCCAAAATGGGGCTGCCCAGTCAGCTGAGCGCGGACGACCGTCGCTGGATGATGGAGCTGAACCTGAATGCCCCTATCGATCTGGCGCAACAGGCGCTACCGGGGATGCGTGAACGCGGGGCAGGTTGGATTCTCAACATCAGTTCGGCGACCAGCGAGCAGCCGTTGGTGCCCTATCGCGACTCGGCGGTGGCGGCCCATGTGATTGCCGCCTACGGGGCGACCAAGGCGGCACTCAATCGCTATACCGAGGGCCTGGCCCATGAAGTGGCCGGCGAGGGGGTGTGGGTAAACAGTCTGGCACCGGAGAGCATTGTGCTCACGCCGGGTGCCGAGCAGGTCCGCGATATTGCGCGCCGTCATCCCGATATGGCGGAGCCGGTCGAGGTTATGGCCGAGGCGGCGCTGCTGCTGTGTACGGGGCGTTATGTCGGGCAAATCGGCTACAGTCGCCGCCTGCTTCACGCCAATGGGCAAGATGTTTACAGCCTGGATGGCAGCACGCGGCTGGGGGATGCCCTGATGCCCGCCGAGATCGATGCCGACCGCAATACGACTGATAAGGAGTCCGAGCAATGAGTACCGAGCAGTTGCCACCCGAACAGGCCGCCGACACCCTGCGCGCGGCTTGGGACGACATGATCGCCAGCCTGCAGCAGGCGCGGGATGTGATCGACCAGCCTCAATACGCGCCGCCGGAGGCCAGCGACCGGGTACTGGCTGAAGGCTATCGTTACCTGTCAGGTTTTATGCACCATGCGGTGGAGCGTGCCTTTCACGAAGACCCTGCCAGACCGGCATTTCGCAACGCCCTGTCGGTGTACAACAAGGCCACTATCGACAACGCGGATGCGATTTATTTTTACGCGCCCATTGATGGCCGCAAGCGCTACAAAGTCACCGCGACGCTGCCCGACTGCCGCCACTGGCAGGGACAGGCGAGGGCAGAGCAGGGGCCGCTGGCACCGCAGTACTTGATTTTTGAAGTGACGGGCGGCCCGATTGCCGGTGATACCGGCGATCTGCGCGAGTTGATGCCCGGCAGCCGCACCGGCTTTGGCGCGCTGGATATCAGTCAGTTGCAAATTGGCGATGACAATACGCTGGAAATCCTGCTCGCACCCGAGCGCCCCGAGGGCTACACCGGCAACTTTTTTGCCACCCGCAAGCCGCCGTCGTCGCGTGCTCCGGAGAACGGTGACCGCTACGCCACCTACATCAGCGGTCGTCAGCTGTTCTACGACTGGGCGCGAGAAGTCCCCGTGCCGCTGACGATTACCGCACTGGACGACGAGGGGCTGCCGCCTGCGCCGCTGGATAGCGAGCACGCTGCCGTAAAGCTGCGTCGCATGGGTGAAATTGTCAGCGGTCAGATGCGCTTCTGGCAGGCGTTTTACGACCGCTTGCTCAACTGTCATCAGCGCCATGACGACGGCGGGCGCTATTACATGCCGGTGAATGCCTACAACCAGCCCAATGCGGCGTCGGGAGATACCGGCGGCGGCATGAGCACCAATATCTATGCGGGCGGCATGTTCGATCTGGTTGAGGATGAGGCGCTGTACATCGAAGCGCGCTACCACGGCGAGCCGGTGTACACCGGCCTGCATCTCGGCAATCTCTGGGGCGAGTCGCCGGACTATGCCAATCATCAGAGCAGCCTGAATGGCTTTCAGATGCATGACGATGGCGACGGCGTGCAGCGCTGGGTGGTGGCGCATCGTGACCCCGGTGTGCCTAACTGGATCGATACCACCGGGCTGCCGCAGGGTTATCTGTCGAATCGCTGGGCCTACTCCACCTTGCCGCCCAAAGCGCAGTGGCCGACGATTCAGGCGACTAAGATCGCCTTCAGCGAGATTGTGGCAATGTTTCCCGAGGGCACGCCGCAGATCAGTCCTGAGCAGCGCCGTCAGCAGATTGCCATCCGTCAGCAGCATGTGCAAAGACGCTTCCGGGTGTTTTAATCTCTGCCCTCAATATCGCTGCGTCAGCCGCCGCAGCGAGGGCAATGATGGATAAGGGAGTTCTTCTTGGCACATACTACGTTGGAAACGCTGCTTGCCGAACGCGACATTCAACAGCAATTGATCCGCTTTGCGCGGGCGATGGATGCGCGCGACTGGGCCGCCATGGCGGCGATTCTCAGCGACGATGCCGTGGCCGATTTTGGTCTCGGGCCGGTGGTCGGCAGAGACGAAGTCGTTGCGTCGATTCGCCCCTATCTTGAAGCCTGCGGTCCCAGCCAGCATTTACTGGGTAACTTCCTCATCGAGGTGCGCGGCGACAGCGCTTACAGTGAGACCTACGTCGCCGATCTGCATCTGAGCAAAGACCCCGCCAGCGAACTGAGCTTCCGCACACTGGGCAATTACTCCGACCGCTGGGTGCGGCGCGACGGCGTCTGGCTGCTGTGCTCTCGCCACAAAGACAATCGCGCCACGGTCGGCAGCATGGACGTCTTCAGCCGCTGATTGATAATAAGGATATCGCTTGTCGACAGGCGTCGCCGCGTTGGAGAATGACGGCTGTTAGTGGATTGTCTTCAGGCTGTCTCGATGCTCAAGAAATTCTCTTTGCCGTTGGTGTTACTGGTGCTCGCCTATGGGCTGTGGCGCAGTGCCGACTTTGTCGATATCGCCGCCGGGGTGGCGCTGTTTATGTTCGGCATGGTGCTGCTGGAACAGGGCTTTAAAACCTTTGCCGGTGGCGCACTGGAAGCGCTGTTGCAGCGCATTACCGACGGCTTCGGCAAGTCCCTGCTGGTGGGGGCGGTCAGCACCACGCTGATGCAGTCCAGCTCGCTGGTGTCACTGCTTACCATCTCCTTTGTCAGCGCCGAGATGATCAGTCTGGCGGCGGGTATCGGCATTATCATGGGCGCCAATATCGGCACCACCACCGGTGCCTGGCTCATTGCCGGTCCCGGTCTGTCGCTGGATATCGGCAGCTATGCCATGCCCATGCTGGTGTTTGGCATGGTGTTTATGATGCAGCGGGGGCGCGGGTTGCGTGCGGCCGGTAATTTACTGCTGGGCGTGGCCTTCCTGTTCCTCGGTATTCACTACATGAAACTGGGCTTCGCCGGGTTTCAGGAGGGGGTGGACCTCTCGGCCTACGCCATGACAGGGCTCAAAGGCGTGCTGCTGTACACGCTTATCGGCATGTTGGTCACGGTCATTATGCAGTCCAGCCACGCCACGTTGCTGATTGTGATTACCGCGCTGTCGGCGGGGCAGATCAGTTACGAGAACGCGTTGGCGCTGGCGATCGGCGCCAACCTCGGCAGCACGGTGACCATTGTGCTGGGCAGTCTCACCTCGAACCTCGCGGGTAAGCGCCTTGCCGGTTCACACGTGTTATTTAACGTGATCACCGCCACCGTGGCGATTGCGATTCTCCAGCCACTGGCCGAACTGGTGGACATGCTGGCCCGCTTGATCGGTCTGGCGCCCGACAATTACCTGCTGCGGCTGGCGCTGTTCCACACCCTGTTCAATGTGCTCGGCGTGCTGCTACTGGCGCCCTTTGTTGGCCTGCTTGAGCAGGTATTACTGCGTTATGTGCGTAGCAGCGACAAGGGTACTGAACAGCCTCTGTACCTCAATCCCCACGCGCTGGAAACGCCTGCGACCATCGTCAATGCCCTGCGCCTGGAAGTGCTGCATCTTTTCGAAAACGCCTACGGCTTGCTGGCACACGGTTTGAGCTTGAGCCGCAAAACCATCGACTCCGACGAGCCCTTACATATGGCGGTGGCAAACACCCGGCGCATTATTGCGCTGGATGTGGAAGACGCCTATGAGGGAAAAATCAAACGCCTGCACGGGGACATTGTGGCCTTTATTGTTGCCGCACAAAGTCAGGAGACCACCCGCAGTGTGGCAGAACAGATTTATCTGCTGCGCCAAGCCAGCCGAGCGATTGTGGAAGCGGTGCGAGGCATGAAACACCTGCACCAGCATCTGTCGCGCTACGCCTTGTCGCCGAACCCGGTGGTGCGGGCGCGCTACGACCAGTTGCGCCTGCAGTTGGCCGAGTTGCTGCGTGCCCTGCGCAAGGTGCAGCACGACGGGCCGCCAGAGTCGGGGCTGGAGCCCTTGTTGCAAGACTTGCGTGCGTCAGCAGACTTCGCCAGTCGCTGCCTGATCGACGACCTCGACGAACGGCTGGTTCGCCACGAAATCAGCGCGACCGTGGCCGCAGCCATTATGAACGATCAGGCGGATCTGGAGGCGATCTGCGAAGCCCTGCTGCTGGCTTCGGCGACTTTGTTCGGCGTGCCGAAAATAAGCGACAACGACAACGTGGCTGACCCGGAAACCTTGGAGATGAGTGTTGAGCAATAAACCAAACTGCTGATGCCGTGTTATTGTCGGGCCTATAATCATAATAGGAATACGCCCATGTTGTTGCGCCGCCGAAACGGCTCCCGGTCTCTCTCTGTTTTTCTTTTTCTACTTCTACCGCTCGCCGCGCTGCTCACGGCCTGCGGCGGATCGTCCAGTTCATCCGGTGGCAGTGGCGGTGGCGGGGCCGCGCTGGCGGAACCGACCTTCGAAACCAAACTGGCCACGCTTAACCAGTCGCTGGTCTGCAATCCCTTTACCGAAACCGGGCCGGTAGTGCTGCTGGTTCACGGCACCTTTACCCACGGTGAGGAGCAGTGGACGTGGAATTACGAGCCCCTGCTGTTGGGCGAGGGTTACGATGTTTGTATTGTGACCTACCCCAACCGCGGGTTAAGTGATGCGCAGATTGCCGCCGAATATGTGGTGAATGCGATTGATCAAATTGCCGACTCCGGGCGCAAAGTGTCGATCATCGGCCACAGCCAGGGCGGCATGGGGCCGCGCTGGGCTGTGCGCTGGTGGCCCAGTCTGCGCGACAAAATCGACGATATGATCCTGCTGGCCTCACCCAACCACGGCATCGATATTGCCGCGCTGAGCGACCTCGGCTTGCCGGTGCCTGCGGTGTTCTTTCAGTTCCGGTCAGATTCCAACTATATGCAGGCGCTCAACAGCGAAGACGAAACACCGGGAGAGATCGACTACAGCAATATCTACACGCAGTTTGATGAACTTGTGCAACCCGTCTCGCCGGTGCCCACAGCCGCGCTGGACTGGCAGCAGGGCAACCCCAAGGTCGCCAATATTCTGATTCAGGACGTGTGCCCCGGCCGCATTGTGGAGCATGCCACCATTGGTTTGACGGATCGCGCTACCTTCGAGCTGGTGCTCGATGCGCTGGCGAATCCCGGTCCGGCCAGCCCCGAACGCGCCGGTGGTGAAATCTGTGGTCTGCTGCCGTTTCTACCCGAGCCCGCCTTGTCGCCCAGCCTGTTGACTGACTTCCTCGACGTGTTCGCCAGCGAGGGCGCGCAGGGCTTTCCCGATTTATCTTTAGCGACGGAAGAACCGCCGCTGAAGTCCTACGCCCAGTCGGCCGCGGTGACCGAGTGAGCGCCTAGCTTCCCCGCGCCACCCGCTTTTTCGCCAGCCGCCTTTCGGTGACGGTGTGGCGAACAAAGGGGGTGATCAGTCCGGGTTTCGGGCGCGGGGTTTTGCCTTCGCTAAGGGCAATAATCTGTTGGTAATACCACTGGGTGGCCAGCCCGAAATTGAGGGTGCGCAGGCTGCGGTTGGGGCTGCGCGGGCCCAGCCAGCCGGGGCCGATGCGGAGTTCTTTTTCCCAGCTTGGGAAGGCGTCCTGTTCGCCGCTGAGCAGGTCGCGCACGTCGGGCTGCAGGCACAGGGGGCGGGCAAGGCCGACGACATCCAGAGCGCCGCTGTCCAGAGCGTCCTGCATGGCACTGCGGCTGCGGAAGCCGCCGGTCACCGCCAACGGCACCTTGCAGACCTCGCGGATGCCCGCCGCATAGTCGAGGAAGTAGGCTTCGCGGGCACGGCTCGCCTTGGCCAGCTTCTCGTCGCGGTCACCCATCAGCGCCAGCTTTTCATAGGTGCCGCCAGAGATTTCCAGCAGGTCGATACCCGCGTCGCTCACCCAGCTTGCCACCTGCAGGCTGTCCTCATGACTGAAGCCGCCCTGAGAGAAATCGGCAGAATTCAGTTTGAGTGCAATCGGGAAGTCGGGGCCGACCGTCTCGCGGCATCGACGAATCACAGTGAGAAGAAAACGGGCGCGGTTTTCCAGACTGCCACCCCAGTCGTCGTCGCGGCGATTCGCCAAGGGCGACAGGAACTGGCTGATCAAATAGCCGTGTGCGGCGTGAATCTGAATACCGCTGAAACCGGTGGTTTTGGCGACGCCCGCCACCCGGGCAAAGCCGCTGATGGCGCGTTGAATATCATCTTCAGTCATGGCGCGCGGACGGCCGAACAGTCCCACGAGCTTGATGCCCACGTCGGAGGGCGCCAGCGGTTGCGACGACACCACTTTCTGGCACTGGCGGCCGGGGTGATTGATTTGCATCCACAGTTGATTGCCAGCGCGCTGACCGGCCATCGCCCAGTGACTGAGCTGAGCTTCGCCGCCGTTGTGGTCGATAACTACATTGCCGGGTCGCTCCAGAAAGCGCCGATCGATCATCACGTTGCCGGTAATCAGTGTGCCCGTGCCGCCTTCTGACCAGCGCTCATACAGCCGCGCCAGGCGGCCGGTGGCGTGGTCCTGTTCGTCGGCCAGCCCTTCGGTCATCGCCGATTTCAGCAGACGGTTGGGCAGTGTTGCGCCGCAGGGCAGGGTAAGCGGATCGGTGAGTAGCGGCATGGTAGTTCCCCAGCTTTTATTATTGTGCAGCTCTCCATTCTGCACAGCCGACCGCGATCAGGCAAACACCGCTCACGGGGCGGCGTTCAGCGCATTAGTACTGCCACAGAAAGGCGCTGCTGAGTTCGCCCATCACCTCGTCGAAGAAAATCCGCGTGGCGGGCCCTGTCGCCATGCCCGCACAAACCTGCAGTGGCAGTAAGTGTTCGGCGCGGGGGTGGCAGTGCAGCCCGCCCGGTGCCTGCGGCCAGTTGGCGAGGGCGGTCTGGCGCTGGTCGTCGCTCAGGCCATCATCACAGCAGCGGGCGTCCAGCCAGTCCTCAAACGCCAAGTGAGCGTTGCGGTCCATGCGGCCGCTGAAGTAGGCCTGAAGATTGTGATACGTGGCGCCGGAGCCCAGTACCAGCAGGCGTCGATCGCGCAGCGGCGCCAGCGCCCGGCCCATCTCAACATGGGCAGTGCCGTCCAGGCTGCTCAGCAGCGACAGTTGCACCACGGGAATATCCGCCTCGGGGTACATCAGCTTCAGCGGCACGAACATGCCGTGGTCAAAGCCGCGGCGGTTATCGAGGTGCGCAGGAAGCCCTGCACCGACCAGGGCGCGTTGCACATCACAGGCCAGGGTGGGCTGGCCGGGTGCCGGATAAGTAATGTGGTAGGACTCCTCCGGAAAGCCGCTGTAGTCATAGATCAGCTCCGGGCGGGCGGCGCCGGTAATGCGCGCTTCGCTGGCTTCCCAGTGGGCGCTGATCAGCAAAATCGCCTCGGGGCGCGGTAGCTGTTTTCCCAGGTCGCGCAGAAACTGGCTGAGCCGGGCGTGACCGGGGTCATCCAGCAGCGGCAGGGGACCGCCACCGTGGGGAATAAACAGAATACTTGCGCCGCGTGCATCACTCATTGAGAGCTCCTTATTTATTGCCCGGCCATGGTACGGAATTCCGTATGCGCTGTCTGGCGCAAAAAATTGCCCAAACTGCGCAGAAAAGCTGATCACTCGGGAGGGCTGCTGTGTTGAATCAGCCCGGAAAATGGCGATAATGGAGCGCAAAAATGCGAAAGCAAAACGAAGAAAGTAGAAGCAACGCCGTTCCACACCGCCCTGTCAGGGCATCAGTGACCGCCCCGTTTTCCGTCGCGCAAACAGAATGGCCCGCCCCGATTAACTCCGTTCATCGCGGTTGATGAACGCTCGCTATAGGATCTTATGCCCAAGGCTGCCGCGCATGTCTCGTCCAATCCGTCGCGACTGGTCCACACCCTCAGTGGGCTGGGTGTGGCGGCGACGGCTGCGCCGCGCAAAGGCTTTGCCGACAAATTGGCCGAACTGATCGACCTGTCTGGTGCCATTGCCCTGTCGGAATCACTCCGTGGCCTGAAGCGTATAAAGGCTGCTGAAACTGAAGCGCAGGACGATGCGCAAGCCCTGTTTATGGATCGCCGCGCCGAGATGATCGAGGCGATCTCGGCCAGTTTCACGCTTGATCCCGACGCCATGAGCAGCAGCCCGGCGGGCTTTATTCTGCCGTCGCCCAATGCCGATACCTTTGGCGATGATGCCGCCGGTTACGCGCCGTATCAGCGGTTTTATGCCCTGCATCAAAGCGAAATGGACCACCGCGTCATCAGCCTGCGCGGCCTGCTGCGCAAACAACTGGCGGCGCGCTCCGAGGCGCTGGCGCAACTGGCCGCGCTCGATACCATGATGGAAACCACGCTCGCCGACTACAGCCGACGCAGTCTGGCGGCACTGCCAAAGCTGCTGGCACAGCACTTTTTTGCCCTGCGCCGGGCTCAGCAGGCGGCCGATGCTGACGCGGGGCAGCCCAGCAATGCCGAACACTGGCTGGCCGATGGCGGTTGGCTCCATCTATTTCATCAGGACATGCAGACACTTCTGCTTGCCGAACTCGCGCTGCGTTTGCAGCCGTTACAGGGCCTGTTGGAAGCCCTGAACTCCGAACACGAGGACACTCCATGACACGATTGCTTTCCCTGGCGGCCTTTGCCATTGGCGCACTGGTTATTCTGTGGATGGGCGTGGCGGTTGCCGCCGGGCATCTGCTGGCGTCGGTGGTGATGTTGCTCATTGCGCTGGCGTACTTCACTGGCGGGGCGGAATTACTGCGCTATCAGCAGGCCACCGGTGCCCTGCACGAGGCGCTGAATCAGCGTGGTGAGGTGGAGTTGAATCGCTGGCTGGATGCGCTGCCCGACTCACTGCGCAACCCGGTGCGCCAGCGTATCGAGGGCGAATACGTCGGCCTGCCGGTGCCGGTGCTCACCCCGTATCTGGTTGGCCTGCTGGTCATGCTGGGTTTGATGGGCACCTTTGTCGGCATGGTCGAAACCCTGGGCGGCGCCGTGCAGGCGCTGGAAGGCAGTACCGAACTCAGCGCCATCCGCGATGGCCTCACCACGCCGATTAAAGGTCTGGGGATGGCATTTGGCACCTCGGTGGCCGGGGTGGCCGCGTCGGCGATGCTGGGCTTTATTGCCACACTTAGCCGCCGTGAGCGCATTGCCGTGTCCCGTGAGCTGGACCAGCAGCGCGACAGTCGCTTCCGGGATTATTCGCTCAGTCATCAGCGCCAACAGACCTATTCCGCTCTGCAACAACAGGCCGATGCGCTGCCTGCGGTCGCCAGTCAGCTCACGGCACTGAGCGAGCGTCTGGGAACGATGGGTGAGCAGCTCAGCCAGCAGTTGGTCGATAACCAGCAACAGTTCCAACAGCGCGTGCAGGACGATTTTCAGGCGCTGGCCAGCTCCGTGGCCGAATCACTGAACCGCAGTCTGGCCGACAGCGGTCGTCAGGCTGGCGAAACCATCAAGCCCGTCGTGGAAGGCTTGCTGGCCGGATTGGAGCGCGACCTGCAACAGCGTCACCAGCAGTTTGATGATGCTGCCCAGGCCCGTCTTGAAGCCATGTCCAGCCAGCTTGAGCACAGCGCAGCCACTATTAATACCGCTTGGCAAAAAGGACTGGAAAGCCAGCAGAGTGCCAACCGCGAACTTGCCGATGCGGTGGGCCAAGGCCTCAGCCGCAGCGCCGAGCAGATGGCGGCGGACAGTCGCCAATTGCTGGAGGATGCCGCCCAGCGCAGCGCCGAGGCCCTGCAGGCACAGCGCGATGCCGAAGCCGAGCGTCTGCAACAGTGGCAGGCAGCCTTTGCCAATGCCGAAACCATGCTGTCGGCGGTGGCCCGCTCGTTGGGAGAAGATGCCGAGACCCGCAACGCCGCCCTGAACAGCGTCAATCAGCAATTGCTCGAACAACAGCGTCAGCAGCTCGAAGAACAGCAAGCCGCCGAACAGCGTTGGCAGGAAAGTGTGGCGGCTCGCAGCACCCAGCTTATCGATGCCCTGCAAGGCCAGTTGCAGCAATTGCGTGATGAAGAAGGTCAGCGCGGCGATGCCGCGGTGAGCCGTCTGGAAACCCTGCAGGCAGCCATTGCCGAGCAACTGAGCCAGCAACAGGCTGCCGAGCAGCGCTGGCAGGAAAATGTTTCCGAGCGCAGCAGCGCACTGATTGACGCGCTGCAATCGCAGTTGCAGCAGTTGCGTGAAGAGGAAGCCCAGCGCGGCGATGCCGCCGTCAGCCGTCTGGAAACCCTGCAAGCCGCCGTCGCCAGCCAACTGGCTGAACTGGGCAACTCACTGGAAGCGCCGCTGGCCAATCTGATTGAATCCGCCTCAGAGGCGCCCCGTGTCGCGGCTGAGCTGATGGAACAGTTGCGGGGTGAAATCACCAAGAATATCGAGCGCGACAACAGCCTGCTGGATGAGCGCCGCACCTTGATGGAAGAACTGGCCAAACTCACCGATGGCCTGCGCGACAACAGTCAGGCCCAGCGCGAGGCGGTCGAGCAGTTACTGGCCAACAGCGGCGATACGCTCAAGCAACTGGGCGAGCGTTTGGGCGACAGCATCGAACAGCGCGCCAGCCAACTTGCCGAACTCGGCGACCAACTGGCAGGCAGTGCGCTGGAGCTGTCGGGTGTGGGCGAAACCTTCGCCGCCGCCGTGCAGCAGTTTGGCGACAGCAATGGCGAGCTGCTGGCCGCGCTGGCCAGCGTCGAACACACCCTCAAAGAGAGCGGCGAACGCAGCGACGAACAGATGAGCTACTACGTGGCGCAGGCGCGGGAAATTATCGACCACAACCTGCTCACTCATCAGGATATTCTGGCGCGACTGCAAGCGCTCACCGACAGCGCCGAGCAGCTTGAGCTGAATATGAACGCCGAAGGGGCCGACGCGTGAGCCGGGAACTCGACGACGGCCTCAACCAGGAACCGCCGATCTGGGCGATTTTTGGCGACCTGATGACCGGCATGGTCGGCGTGTTTGTGCTGCTGCTAATCTGGGCGCTGGGTTTTCAGTTGGAGCTGGCCAAAAGCCTGGAGAAGGAAGTCGCCCAGCGGCAAGTGGAAGAGCAGCGCCGCGCGGTGCTGGAAGAAGCGCTCGCCGCGCCGCTGGCCAGTGGCCGGGTGACCCTGCGCGATGGCCGCATTGGTATCAGCGGCAGCGTCCTGTTCTCGCTCAACTCCGCCGAATTGCAGGACGAAGGCCGGGCACTGCTGCGCAGCCTGATTCCCCCCCTTAAACTCTATGTGCAGGAAAACGACCAACTGCTGATGGTCAGCGGCTTTACCGACGACCTGCCGATTCAGCAGGGCAACCTGCAGTTCTCCGATAACTGGGAATTGTCGGCGCAGCGGGCCTTGACCGTCACCCGAGCACTGATTGATGAAGGCATGCCCGCCGATCGCGTGTTTGCCGCCGCCTTTGGCGACCAACAGCCAGTGGCGGCCAATACCGACGAAGACAGCCGCGCCCGCAACCGCCGCGTGGAAATGGCGCCGGTGCCGCGCGTCAAGCAGGAGGGCGAGTGAGTCAGTCTTCACTAATGCCACTGCCCGCGCTGAAAGAGACCTTAGCTGTCTTGCAGGCGGACTATCCGCACGTCGACCCGCCGCGCCTGCACGGCATCGCGCAGTTATTGGCAAGGGCTGAGCAGCAGCGCCCCGCGGTGCAGGCGATACTGCTGCGCCGCGCCGCCGGAATGCTGGAAAACTATCAGCGCGGCTGCCAGCAGGGCGGCGGTGAAAGCCGCTTAGCAACAATAGTATCCGCGCGTCGGCAACAGCTTACCCAGCGCCGCTGCGGCGCCGCAGTGGCCCTGCGCGCTCTGCAGCACGAACTTAACCGTGAAACCGGCACGCCCGCCGAGACCCGCGAGAGCGTTTCCCCCATCAGCGCCTTGCTGCGCCAGCAAGAGTTCTCCCTGTTGGGCGAGGTGGCAGAAACCGGCGCGCATCAGGCCAACAGCGCCAACCCGCCGCGAGAACTGCGTGCCCTGCGCCTGCTGCGCAGCCGCCAGCGCCACCAGGATATTGAGCAGCGCATCGATCAGGCCATTCAAAACGCACCCGAAGACCCCGGCCCGCTCAACCCGCAAATGCTCGCCATTCGCGCGCTCACCAATATGCGCGAACGCTCGCCCGCCTACCTAAAGCAGTTTGTTGGCTACCTCGACACCCTAATGTGGTTAGAGGCGCAAAGCGCCACCGACGACAGCGGCAAAGCCAAGGCCCGCAAGCAAAGCCGTCGCAAATAGCATCCCCACTGCGCAGGGTGCGCGATCCATTTCATGTTTTGCGTCTCCAAAAACTGCTCTACTAACTGCCGGTTCTGCTCGGTGATCGCGATGATCACGCAGTACGGCGGCTCCCTAACAGTGGCAGCGATATCAAGAGACGAAAAACATGAGCGTAAACGTGATCGGTGCAGGCTTTGGCCGTACAGGCACCATGAGTATGAAGGCGGCGCTGGAACAACTGGGCTTTGGCCCGTGTTATCACATGGTGGAATGCCTGCCGCGCGGGCCGCAACATTGGCAGCACTGGGTCGATGCCCTGACCGGACAGCCAGACTGGGCGGCCACGTTTGAAGGCTTTCACTCCACGGTCGATTTTCCTGCCTGCACCAGCTACAAGGCGCTGGCCGGCGCCTACCCCGACGCCAAGGTGATTCTCACCGTGCGCGACCCCGAGCAGTGGTTTGCCTCTACGCAGGAGACCATCTTTGCACCCCACTGGATCGACTACTTGCGCAGCGTCGAACTCGGGCGCTTTATGCAGCTCACCATCAACGACTACTTCGACGACCGCATGCACGACAAAGCGCATCTGATTCAGCGATACCAGCAGCACATCGACGAGGTAAAACACGCGATACCAGCATCGCGCCTGCTCGTCTTCAACGTCGCCGAAGGCTGGGAGCCCCTGTGCCGCTTCCTCAATGTGCCGGTGCCAGACAGCGACTTCCCGCGTATTAACGATGCCGAAGCCACCAAAGACATTATCAATCAAATCATCCAACACGGCCCCGACGTCGTGTTCGGCTACGACGGCGTGAAGTAAAGAGAGATGCGAGGGGCTGGCCTTGTCTCGTGCGCTTCCGAGGCAAAAACAGCTCCAGTTTTGTGGTTAATACACGTTGCAAGACCTGACCCCATTTTTCCACAGGTGCAATAGCCCCATGCGACGAAGGCCAGAAGCATATAGCATCGACACCCTTAATTTTGGTGTGCCCTCCAGCGCGTTGAGCAGGCTCACAACCTCATTTCGGGGGCAGTTTGCGTTGCGGCTGAGCACGACGAAATTGACCTATACTCTCTAAGGGCTGTTCAAGGTATTGGTTATAGAGAAACGCCAATGCGTTGAGCACGATGGCTTGTGTCGCCGCAGAAACGCGGCATTCGCCGGCGAGACAACTAAGAAAAGCCTCCCCCTTTGCGCCACGTAGCTCGGGAGGATGGACCTTGCCATGAAAAAGAATGAAAGACTTGATCCAATAACTGTACGACTTTACTGTACGTAGACTATAGCGACGCACTAGCATGTGCTCCCGCAATGACCGAAGGAATGGTGAAGCGCTCATAATGACAATCCCTGTCAAAAAAACTGTATGTATATACAGATTATCCCGATATCTCCTTCCTGCCAGTGAAATGGCCCTGTTATTCGTCGCGAAAAAACTCGATTTCTAAATATGCTTTTAAAAACAGTGGGTTAAAGAGTGGAAAAAATGGGCCAGTGTGATAGATGGCCGCCCGATAATATTTATTATGAGGCCGCAGGCCTCATAAACAGGCTGTTAGGCCTTAGGAGAATCATATGGATGATCAAACCCTTGAAGAAAGAGCGACAAGAAACATAAAGCTTTTGAGGTGGTCTTTTAAATGGATACCATTACTATGGGTTTTGTTGTTGTTTGGGTCGATAGTAACTGTTTTAATTTCAGCTATATTCTTTAGCGAGACGCTAATAAAAATAATACTGGAGCACCCTGCTGCAATCATCGGCATACCAATTTCTGCATTGGTTTCCCTCTCATTAGTTCTCTCCCTTGAGCAAGTGGGTGGTCCGATTGTTTTCAAAATGCCTGGGGTCGAGTTTAAGGGAGCTTCTGGCTAAGTAGTTTTATGGCGATTGTGATCTCAATCAAGATGCTGTGGTAAGTGGTTTATTAATATATCGATGTGTTAGGGAGGTTTTCCGGAAATGAGAGTAAAGTTTTATGTGGTATTTCTTTGTTTTGCTTTCGCTTCAGCTGTTAGCGCTGCTGAAGTGGTAACATTTGACGAAGGAGTGCAGTTATATAATGATGAAAAGTATGCTGACGCGCTAAGAGTATTTACCTCCTTGGAGGCGAGGGGTGAGGTTAGGGCCGCTTATGCTCTTGGAGTGATGTATGCAAATGGCCAAGGGGTGGAAGCAAATATACAAAAAGCATCAAATTACTACATGAAGGCCGCTAAACAGGGGCATTCAGATGCGCAGAATAATCTTGGAATAATGCTTCTGACGGGAAAAGGTGGAAAAAAAGACTTCGAGCAAGCCTATCAGTTATTCGAACAGTCAGCTTCTCAAAACAATAAATACGGTGCTTGGAATGCTGCTCGATTCGTATTGGAGGCTGATGCGTCGCACTTTACCGAAAATTTGTTGAAAAAGGCGCTCGTCTATGCGGAAAGGGCTAAAAGCCTAGGGCACAAACAGGCAGGCTCCCTGGTTGGAACTCTGCAATGTTTTCTTAATGACAATGCATCAGTAAAAAATGATGTTTTTACAAGAGAGTCACTCGCTCATTATGAGGGCAAAGGAAGTGTTCGAGTTTTGGATCATGACGAAGGGTGGAAGAAGCACAATATATATTATTTTGGCAAAGGCGGGCATTTGGTTAGGACTGTTTTTAAGAACACAAATCAAGAGCATCGCTACACGTATGATAAAAACTGTCACCTATTGAAATGGGAAGCAAGAAGGTATTCTGATGACGCAAGCGGAAATTATAAAGTAGTAAATGTAGAAGAGTTCACATATTTGCAGGGCAGAATTTCATCTTATACGACGCCGTCTTTTGGTGGTAGAGATTTCAAATACTATTATTACCCACAAAGTGACGGCGGCCTTTTTGAAGTTCAAAAAGAAATCGCAGCAGAATATCCCACAAATACGTACAAAAAATATAACTCCGCTGGGCTTCTTGAATGGTCTAACGGTGGTGTGCCGGCAAAGCCTTCGGAATTTTGGGCAATAACTCCAGGATCTGTCATTGGGTATTCCCGCGTATTTAATGAGGGTACGTCAAGAATGAGGTTCCAAGGTGGGCAACAATACTTGTTCACCAATGGCGGGGCGTTGCGGAAAATTATAGATAACAATACGCAGGACGGATCATACCAGTCAAGTGTAGAGTATTCATATGGTAGTGATGGGTGGATAAGAGAAGAAATATTCCATGGTACATCCAATAGAAACTCACCTATTAAGCACGTAAAGTATAGCAATTACAAACTGGATAATCACGGAAACTGGGTATCAAGAAAACAAAGTTATATGCATAACGATACTGACATGTCAGGTCTGCAACGAAGAATTATTAGTTACTATTGATGGCCTAACAAACACATTCACTCGGACAGCAAAAAGCGCTGCTCGTTCCTCGCTTTGCTTTTTGCCGCCGGTGATGTGAGGCGTTATTGGCCCGGCATTTGTGAGTTTTTGGCGGGTGCGGTGCAAAGGCCTTGGCACCGGGTTTGGTTGCAACGCTCGTTCACTCTGGTGATCGCCAAGGCCGGAAAATTCGCTGTCTGGTTTGGTTGCCACAATGGCCAGCGGTGTTGGTATTCATGGCGTGCCCCAGTTTTGGGGCCGTCCGTCTCAAACGGTAATCGGGCGGGTAGCCTTTGCGTTCTGGTTCCTTTCGCCATCCGTCGAGTTGGTGCAAGCTGTCCGGGAGAGGGCATGCGGTCTGGGTTTCCAGGCT
>NZ_CFHTQA010000045.1:0-27407 GCF_984394615.1 Spongiibacter sp.
GAGGGGGCAGAGCGTTGCCGCTTTGCAGCAGCTCGATTGAGATGTTGTCGGGGGGGCGAATAAACGCCATATGGCCGTCTCGGGGCGGGCGATTAATCGTGATGCCTGCGTCCTGAATCTTGCTGCACAGCGCGTAAATGTCATCCACCGCATAGGCCACATGACCGAAGTTACGCCCACCACTATATGTTTCCGGGTCCCAGTTGTAAGTCAGTTCCAGTGTTGGCGTTTTGCTTTCCTGGGCGGCAGTGGCATCGCCTTCTGCCGCCAGATAGACCAGCGTGAAGCGGCCTTGCTCGCTTTCATAGCGTGAGACTTCTGTCATCCCAAGTACAGTGCAGTAAAAATGTAGAGAGGCGTCTAGGTCGCTGACGCGAACCATTGTGTGAAGGTATTTCATGATGGCTCCGTGTAAAACTGGCTATCGTGATGCTGGCTTGGAGGCGAGCAATGTGGCCGCTAGCATAGCGAGTAAGGCAGTGATTTTCGATTGTTGGAGGGAGATTCGTGTCAGCTAAGCGATTATTGGTGGTGTATCACAGCCAGTCTGGACGCAATGAGCGGCTTGCCTATGCCGCCGCCGAAGCGGCGCAGCAGGAAGGCACTGACGTGATGCTCAGGCGTGCGGCCGAAGCGGGTGTCCAGGATTTACTCGATAGCGACGGACTCTTGCTGTTTACCCCGGAGAACTTTGGTGCACTGCCGGGAGGGATGAAGGACTTTCTTGATCGCTGCTTTTATCCGGCGAACGCTCGCGATACCGTGCGTCCCTATGCCGTTTTTCTCTGTACCGGTAACGATGGCAGTGGCGCGATTCGTGAACTGGAAAGAATCGCGAGGGGCCTCGTTTTAAAGCCGGTCAGCGAGCCGGTGTGCTGCACAGGAGCGCCGGATGAGCAAGCGATTGCGGATGCCTGTGAGCTGGCCTCGGCAATGGCTGCTGGATTGGCGATGGGGATTTACTGATCCGCTCAGCACTATTTTTGTAATGATTACTGGCATTTCAATCGCCGCATAGGTAATTCTCACGCTGGAGGCTGTGGGATGCCGGGGTAGACTTGGCGAAAATATCGTCGATTGATCGACTTGGGCGTTTAATCGTAGAAAGCTCTTATCGGCGGCAAGGCCCGAGAGCGTCTGGTCTGCAAAAAAGCGAGCTATCTTTAGTGCGTCGTTGTTTCGCAGTTTTGCTATGCTAGAGGCAAGCGCGCATTATAGGGTTTATGCGCCTTTCGTATGATTGCGGATTGGTAACGATTGGTATATGTTGTCGCCGATTACATTGGGTCGTTAGCGCTTGCTGGCGGCACTTCCTAGAGGGGATGGCATCGACGGGCTGTTCGTCGGGGCTGTCATTCATAATAAATCAAGGCATCTGGAGGCCACATGACCTTGAAGAAAACTGTATCACGCTTTCGTCGGTCCGCACTCGCGGCGGCCGTGTCGGTAGCTGCAACGCCGTTGTTCGCGGCGCCTGCTCTTGAAGAGGTGATTGTTACGGCGACACTGCGTGCCGCCAGTCTGCAAGATGTTCCGGTTTCCGTAAATGCGGTCAGTGGCGAAAAAATGGCTGAGGCAGGTATTGCGAAGGTGGAAGACCTGCAAGCCTATGTGCCCAACCTGACCATGTCGGAAACGGGTATCGGTACCAACATTTATATCCGAGGCATCGGTTCTGGTATTAACCCCGGCTTTGAGCAGTCGGTCGGTATGTACTTCGATGGCGTGAGCTATGGACGTGCGCAGCTTACCCGTGCGCCGTTCCTCGATTTAGCCCGTGTCGAAGTATTGCGTGGGCCGCAGAATATTCTGTTCGGCAAGAACAGTATCGCTGGCGCCCTGAGTTTGATCTCTGCGCGTCCTGGACAAGAGTTTGAAGGCTCTGTCTCGGCGACATACGAGCCCGATTTCAATGAACAGATTATCGACCTGATCGTGTCCGGTCCGCTGACGGATACCTTGGGGGCCCGACTGGCAATTCGCAAACGCGATATTGATGGTCACATTGAAAACCTGACTCTCAATCGAGACGAGCCGGGCCGAGATGAAGGGACTATCCGCGCAATTTTTGATTGGGCCGCGACTGATAATCTGACGGCGATGCTGAAGTTGGAGGCGGGCAAGTTCGATGTCGACGGTCGCCAGATCGAAATTATCAACGATAACCCCTCTACTTCTGAGACTGCCGGTTTTACCGGCAAGACCTACGGGCAGATTCTGGACTTTACCGAAGTGGGAGTCGGCCCAATTGTGTTGGCGACGGTCGATGAAGATTCGTCCGTGCTGAATAATAAGCAGGACTTCAAGCGGTCTTCCAATGGTGATTTTAGTTACAACGATACTCAAAACATTACTTTGAATGTCGATTACTACATGGACGGCCATCAGTTCACTTTTATCACCGGGCTGCTGGCTTACGACACGGAAGAGTTGTGTGACTGTGACTTCACTGGGGCTCGAGTGTTCAGTGTTGGCGCTGAAGAGAACTACGATCAGTTCAGCCAGGAGTTTCGTTGGGTGTCCCCTGTCGGAGAGACCTTTGAATTCATCGCTGGCGGCTTTTATCAGAAGAGCGAGTTGGAGTTTTACGACAGTATCAGTGTAGACAGCGACCTCTTGCCAGACTTGCTGAACGCTGATGATCTTCAAAAATTGGGTGGCAATGGCGAGTCTCTGCTCGACTTTTCCGGGGGGCTTTTGGGCTTTACCGGCATTGGTGATGCCGGTGATGAAATTCGGAACCTCGGCACGCCGCGTAATTTCTCGACAGATACGGAGCTGTTCTCCGTGTTTCTGCAGACTACCTGGAACGCCACAGATTTGTTCCGCGCGACCTTGGGTCTTCGCTACTCCCATGAAGAGAAAGAAGGTAGCCGCCGTATGGACTTCACCCGCAACGGTGTTGTTGTTCCTGTCGGAGAGATTGATACGGTCGTGGCGAAGAATTTCTCCGCAGAGCGTCAGGATCTCAAGGGATCTCGTACCGAACAAAATCTGTCACCATCGATTAATCTGCAATACGACTGGAGCGACGACATGATGTTGTATGCGACCTTGTCGCGCGGCTTCAAATCCGGTGGTTACGATGCGCGTTCCAATGCCTCCCCGGAAGCAAACCTCATTCGTCCCGATAACAACGCCGAAGATCTGATTCTGGTTGGTAGTTTCGAGTACGAAGAAGAGCAAGCCACCAGCTTGGAGATGGGTGCCAAAACCACACTGTTGGATGGAGCTGCCGAGCTGAATATTGCGGCATTCTACACTGAGTATGAAGACCTTCAGGTCAGTATCTTCGATGGTACTTTGGGCTTCAACGTAGGTAATGCCGGTGCGGCAACCACCATGGGGCTTGAGTTGGATGGGCGCTTGGCGCTGACCGAGCACCTGATGGTAAGCGGCGCCCTCGCATTCCTGGATTTCGAGTTTACCGAGTTTGATAACGGCCAGTGCTATCAGGGGCAGACCCCAGACTATGAAGTAAACGGTACCAATTACTGCGACTATAAAGGTAAAACTAACCAGTACGTGGCCGATTACTCCGGTAACCTAAGCTTTGCTTACAGCCGCATGGTCAGCAGTGATCTGGAGTTCCGTGGTATTACTGACTTCGTGTTCACCGGCGACTACAACTCATCTCAGAACCTCGATCCCAGCCAGGAACAGGATGGTTACGTGAAGGTGAACCTGCGTTTGTCGCTGGCTGACGTTGCTGCAGGCTGGGAAGTTGCACTGCTTGCGAAGAACCTGACCGACGAAACGGTGGTGTCTTACTCCAACGACACGCCACTGTCGAATAGTATCTTCGACAGTGTTGGTCATTATGGCTTTATTGAGCCGCCGCGCAGCTTTGCGATTCAGGGGACTTACCGCTGGTATTAATCGCCTGCCCCCAGATATCAACGCCGCTTTACGCGGCGTTTTTTTTGCCTGCGAATGGGGGAATTAAACGGAGCTGGGCGCAGGGCACACTTTGCTTATCCCCAGCGAGCACTGCACAATATGGCCGGTTTTGGCTTGAGAATAACGAGTGAAAAATACAGATCAACGGGTACTCGCTGCGGCGGTTGATGCACTGGCTAGCGGAAGAGGTGGCTGGCTGCTGACTATCGCCGCGACCTTCGGTGCGTCGCCTCGCCCTCTGGGGGCGCTGGCGTTCTTGGACAACCATGGACAGTTTACTGGCTCGTTATCCGGCGGTTGCATTGAAGATGATCTGCTGGAAAAGCTGGCGGACGGCAGCCTCGCGGCAGAGCACTGCACCTTGCAGGAGTACGGTGTGACTCCGGAGGAAAATGAGCGCTTTGGTTTGCCCTGTGGTGGGCGAATGAAGGTTTTGATCGAGCCGGTGGCGGCTTCACACTTGGCTCATATGAAGGAATTGCTGCTGGCGTTGAATGCGCGGGAATGCCGTCGGCGCTGCGTTGATTTGAACAGTGGAGAGTGGCTGCTATCTGCTCCGGATCGTGTGTGTCCTCTCACCTTAACTGAGGAGATGTTGCAGCAAGATTTCGGTCCCCGCTTTCAGTTGTTATTGGTTGGGGCCAATGAGTTGGCGCGCTGTATTTCCGAGATTGCAACGGCGATGGATTATCGCGTGGTGGTTTGCGATCCCCGCGATGACCGCCGGGAGCAGTGGGTGACAGAGGGCGTCGAGTTGACCGGCCTGATGCCGGATGAAGCGGTGGCAGCCTTCGCTCGAGATGCCCACAGTATTGTCATTACCCTGACGCACGACCCTCGCATTGATGACATGGCGTTAATGCAGGCTCTTCGGGAAGAGTGCTTCTACGTTGGTGCGCTGGGCTCTGAGCGTACGTCGAGTAAACGCCGAGAGCGGCTGGCGATGCTGGATTTGAGCGAAACACAGATTCAGCAGTTACATGCGCCGGTGGGCCTGGCGATTGGCAGCAAGTCGGCGATGGAAATTGCGGTTGCGGTGATGGCCGAGCTGGTGCAGCTAAGAAGCGGTGCGGGTGGCTGAGCGGTGGCGATACCGATATTTCTGCTCGCTGCTGGGCTGAGTCAGCGTTTTGGTGAGGCGGATAAACGCTTAGCCGAACTTCGGCCTGGCTGCTCAATGTTGGCGGCGATGCAGCGACGCGCGGCGCGTGCAGGCCTTGATGTGAATACCATATTGCGAGATACCGATCGACATCTTGTGCTTGGAGAGACGTCTATCGGCCGCTGCTGGTATGCCACTTGTGCTCATCAAGGTATGGGGAGTTCGCTGGCGGAGGGCTTGGCTCAATGGCTTGCTGCGCAAGGGGCGGGTGGGAACATGCCATTACCCGATGCGCTGTTGGTGATGCCGGCAGATTTGCCGCTGTTGCGGGTCTCAACCGTAGCCGCGGTCTCGCAGGCGGCAGCAAGCGATTGTATAGTTCGACCGCGTTGTGCGGGAAAGACCGGGCATCCGGTGGCCTTTGGTCGGCAATTTTGGCCCGAGCTTCTGGCGCTGGAAGGAGAGTTTGGTGCCCGGGCATTGATACAGGCGAATGCCGAGCGGCTGAATGACGTTGACGTACAGGATGAAGGGATCTACCTCGACGCGGATACCCCTGAGCAGTTTGAGCAACTCAGAGCACGCCTGCAGCATTTTTGACTTCAGGGGCTGGGTAGCAGGTCGATAAATGCTTCGGCGGCGTTCGATAAGCTGCGCTTGCGATGGTGGACGCAGCCCAGCGTACGGTGCAAGTCCACGCCTTCCAACGACAGGGCGGTCACACTACTGTCCAGCAAGGTATGCGGCAGAATACTCCAGCCCAGGCCGATGCTGACCATCACCTTGATCGTCTCAAGATAATTGGTGGACATGCCAATTTCCATTTCCAGTCCGGCATCATCAAATAACTGTTTGATAATCTGCCCGGTATAGGTGTTTAGGCCCGGAGGAATGGCGATGTGCTGGCTGAGCATCGCAATACTCACTTGTCGTGCGTCAGCCAGAGGATGATCGTTGGAGACCGCGACAGTCAGGCTGTCTTCCCATACGGGAATAAAACTCAGGTTTTCCTCCTGGCTGGGTGAGAGGGTAATTACGGCCAGGTCCATTTCGCCCTGTAGAATCCGCTGGTGAGCCAGCTCTGAATCCATAAAATCGATATCGAGTTGCACGGCAGGGTAGCGTCGGGTGAATTCCCGTAATACCGGCGGCAGGCGATGCAGGCCAATATGGTGGCTGATGCCCATGGTCAGGCGTCCGGCCACGGTGCCGCGAAGGTCGTTGATCTGGCGGCGGGCATTGCGCAGTTCCTGCAAGACCCGCTGGGCAACAGGCAGTAGGGAGCGGCCCGCTTCGGTTAGGTGCACATGGCGACCGATTCGGTCAAAGAGCCGGCAGTCCAGCTGTTTTTCCAGAGTGGCGATACGTTTGCTCACCGCAGGTTGCGTGAGGTGAAGTTTCTCTGCCGCCTCTGAGAACGACTGCAATTCGGCTACGCTCAGAAACGCTGTTAAGGCTTGAGTGTCCATGCTGGCATCTTATCTATTCCATTTTGGAATTCAAATAATGAAAATTATGAATTTGTTTTATTTTTGGCCGCTGCGTAAAATTGCGCCATCAGCAAAACGTCAGGGGGACGATTTATGGCCGCACAAACGCTTTACGACAAGTTATGGGCCGCGCATCTGGTAAAAGAGCGCGATGACGGCACCGCGTTGATCTACATTGATCGTCAACTGGTCCACGAAGTGACGTCGCCACAGGCCTTCGAGGGATTGCGCCTGGCAGGTCGCCGTCCCTGGCGGACCGGTGCCAACCTGGCAACGCCCGACCACAATGTACCCACCGTTACCGCGGAACGCAGCGGCGGCGTGGCGGGCATTCAAGATGAAGTGTCGCGCATTCAGGTGAAAACCCTCGATGAGAACTGCGATGAGTTCGGTATTACCGAGTTTTCCATCAACGACGAGCGACAAGGGATTGTTCACGTGGTGGGGCCTGAACAGGGCGCTACACTGCCGGGGATGACCGTGGTGTGTGGCGATTCCCATACAGCGACTCACGGTGCATTGGGCGCCTTGGCTCATGGCATCGGTACGTCTGAAGTGGAGCATGTGCTGGCGACCCAGTGCCTTATTCAGAAGAAAAGTAAAAATATGTTGGTACGCGTCGATGGTGACCTCGGCCCCGGCGTTACCGCAAAAGATGTCGTACTGGCAGTAATCGGCAAAATCGGCACAGCAGGTGGTACTGGCTATGCGATCGAGTTTGGCGGTGAGGTAATTCGCAATATGTCCATGGAAGGTCGTATGACGATCTGCAATATGGCCATTGAAGCCGGGGCGCGCGTCGGCATGGTTGCCGTAGACGATATCACCATTGATTACGTGAAAGGTCGCCCCTATGCGCCCAACGAATCTGAGTGGGACCAGGCGGTGGCGTTCTGGAAAACCCTGCACAGTGATGACGGTGCGCATTTTGACGCAGTTATTGAACTTGATGGCGCCAGTATCGAGCCGCAGGTGACCTGGGGGACCAGTCCGGAAATGGTGGCGCCGGTGAATGCCAAGGTGCCTTCTCCCGACGATTTCAATGATCCGGTCAAGCGATCTGCGTGTGAGCGTGCGCTGAGCTATATGGGCTTGAATGCCGGGCAGTCGATCACGGATATCCAGCTTGATCGCGTTTTTATTGGTTCCTGTACCAATTCGCGTATTGAAGATCTGCGCGCGGCTGCCGAGGTGGTCAAGGGTAAAAAAGTCGCGTCGACCCTCAAAGAAGCGCTGGTGGTTCCCGGTAGTGGACTGGTGAAAAAGCAGGCCGAGGCGGAAGGTCTCGACAAGATCTTTACAGAAGCCGGTCTGCAGTGGCGCGAGCCGGGTTGCTCCATGTGCCTAGCGATGAATGCCGACAAGCTGGGGCAGGGCGAGCATTGCGCATCTACGTCCAACCGCAACTTTGAAGGACGTCAGGGCTTCGGTGGTCGCACCCATCTGGTAAGCCCGGCGATGGCGGCAGCAGCGGCGATCGCCGGTCATTTTGTTGATGTGCGCGACTGGAATGGAGGAGAGCAGGCATGAAAGCATTTACGCAGTTAGATGGCTTGGCGGCACCGATGGATCGCGCCAATGTCGATACCGACATGATTATCCCCAAGCAGTTTCTCAAGTCGATCAAGCGCAGCGGCTTTGGTCCAAACCTGTTTGATGAGCTTCGCTACCTCGATGAGGGCCAGCCCGGGCAGGATTGTACAGGCCGTCCGCTGAACAGCGATTTCCCGCTGAACCAGCCTCGTTATCAGGGTGCGTCGATTCTGCTGGCTCGCGAAAACTTCGGCTGTGGTTCCAGTCGCGAGCACGCCCCATGGGCGCTGGAAGATTATGGTTTTCGCTGTATTATCGCGCCGAGCTTTGCGGATATTTTCTTCAACAACTGTTTCAAGAACGGCATTCTGCCTATCGTTTTGCCAGCAGAGACTGTCGATGCACTGTTCAAGGCCATGTATGCCGAGGAAGGCTATCGTCTGACGATTGACCTGCCTGCGCAGTGTATCCGTACGCCGGACGGCCAAGAGATTGCCTTTGAAGTTGATGCCTTCCGCAAGCACTGCCTGATTAACGGTTTGGATGATATCGGCCTGACGTTGCAGGATGCCGATGACATCCGTGAATTTGAAAAGGCCTGGCAGCAAAAGTCGCCCTGGCTGTTCCGAGAGCACTCGGCATAACCCCCGTATTTTTGAAAGGAAAATCAAGGTGTCTGAAATGACTGCACGCAAGGTTCTGATGCTGGCTGGTGATGGTATCGGCCCGGAAATTATGGCGGAAGCCCGCAAAGTGCTGGAAGCGATCAATGAGCGTCAGCAACTCAATCTGGAGCTGGATGAAGCCCTGCTGGGCGGCGCGGCGATTGACGCGGTGGGCAAAGCACTGCCCGACGAAACCTTTGCCAAGTGTGAAGCCGCTGATGCGATTCTCCTCGGCGCGGTAGGCGGGCCGAAATGGGACAGCCTGCCGCCGGCGGAGCGCCCTGAAAAAGGCGGCTTGCTGGAGATCCGTAAGCGTTTGGATTTGTTTGGCAATCTGCGCCCGGCGATCCTCTATCCGCAGCTCGCCGATGCGTCCTCGCTGAAGCCCGAGCTGGTTGCTGGTTTGGATATTCTGATCGTCCGTGAATTAACCGGCGGCATTTACTTCGGTCAGCCACGAGGTATTCGCGAACTGGAGAACGGTGAACGCGAAGGCTTTAACACCTACGTGTACGATGAATCACAGATTCGTCGTATCGCCAAAGTGGCGTTCGAGCTGGCGCAGAAGCGCGGCGGCCGCCTGTGCAGTGTCGACAAAGCCAATGTGCTTGAAGTGACTATGCTGTGGCGGGAAGTGGTTGAGGAAATGGCCAAGGATTACCCGGATGTCGAACTGAGCCACATGTACGTGGACAATGCGGCGATGCAGCTGATTCGCGCGCCCAAGCAGTTTGACGTGATGGTCACCGGCAATATGTTCGGCGACATTCTTTCTGACGCAGCGGCAATGCTCACGGGATCTATCGGTATGCTCCCCTCGGCATCGCTGGATGTGAATGGTCGCGGTATGTATGAGCCCTGTCACGGCAGTGCGCCAGATATCGCCGGGCAGGGTATTGCCAATCCGCTGGCGACGATTCTGTCGGTGGCGATGATGCTGCGTTACTCCTTGTCTGAGCCCGAGGCCGCTCAGGCGATTGAAGATGCGGTCAGCCGTGTACTGGATCAGGGGCTGCGCACCGCCGATATCTATTCAGAAGGCTGCAAGAAAGTGAGCACAGCAGAGATGGGGGATGCTGTGCTGGCGGCGTTGGGCTAAGCCTGAGTCGTGTTCAACATCCCGCGCACGGCGCGGGCAATGCCATGGGCGCTAGGCGCCCCTCATTAAGGCAAGAGGAGAACGAATATGAAAGTAGGATTTGTAGGTTGGCGCGGCATGGTCGGCTCGGTGCTGATGGGTCGCATGCTGGACGAAAACGATTTTGACGGTATTGAGCCGCAGTTTTTCACCACCTCGAACGTGGGTGGTCAGGGGCCCGATATCGGCCGTGAAACGGCACCGTTGAAAGATGCCCATGATATTTCTGCGCTGGCGGAAATGGACGCGATTATTTCCTGCCAGGGTGGCGATTACACCAAGGCCGTGTTCGCCGATCTGCGCGCCAGCGGCTGGCAGGGCTACTGGATCGATGCGGCATCGTCGCTGCGCATGGCCGATGACGCGATCATCGTCCTTGATCCGGTCAACCTTGATGTGGTGAAAGATGGCTTGCAGCGCGGTGTGAAGAACTACATCGGCGGTAACTGCACCGTCAGCCTGATGCTGATGGCGATCGGTGGCCTGTTCCGCGAAGGTCTGGTGGAGTGGGTCAGTGCCCAGACCTATCAGGCGGCCAGTGGTGCCGGTGCTAAAAACATGCGCGAGCTGATCAGCCAAATGGGCGCCATTCGCGATGCTGTGGCTCCGGAACTGGCGGATGCGCGCAGCAATATCCTCGATATCGACCGCAAAGTGGCCGAGGCCATGCGTGCTGATGCTTTCCCGACGAATGAGTTTGGTCACGCACTGGCGGGCAGTCTGCTGCCGTGGATTGATACTCAGTTGGAAAATGGTCAGAGCCGCGAAGAGTGGAAAGGGCAGGCCGAGACCAACAAGATTCTGGGTCGCAGTGAGTCCCCCATCGCGATTGACGGCACCTGTGTGCGCATCGGTGCGATGCGTTGCCACAGTCAGGCGCTGACCATCAAACTTAATAAAGAAGTGGCAATGAGCGATGTAGAGCAGATCATTGCCAGTGCCAATGACTGGGTGGACGTGGTGCCGAATGACCGCGACGAAACCCTGAAGCGTCTCACGCCGACCGCCGTGACTGGCACATTGGGTGTTCCTGTCGGTCGTCTGCGCAAGCTGAATATGGGCAGCCAGTATCTGTCCGCCTTTACGGTGGGCGACCAGTTGCTGTGGGGCGCTGCTGAGCCGCTGCGTCGCATGTTGCGTATTATTCGCGGCGATATTGCCTGATGACTTCACTGGCGATTATTGCGGGCGACAGTCTGGCGCTTGATCAACTGCTGGACGCACTGTCGGATTCGGCGGTAGTGGATACCGTAAAGCTGTTCAGTGCTTCAGCTGATGACTACGAGCCAGCGATGTATGCAGGCAGACCTCTGGATGTTCGGTCGCTGGATGCGCTGGACCCGGCGGCGTTCAGCTTCTTGCTGCTGATGCCGGGAACCCACCAGCCCGATATGATCGAGCGCGCTGAGGCATCAGCGTGTTGCGTGCTGGATGCCAGTGATGTGCTGGCCCAGCGCGACGACGTGCCCTTGTTTGCAGGTGGCGCTCTGGATCGCGATGCTCGCGTATTGGCGATTGCCGATGCGGTAACTGCTCATGTGGCAGCGGTGCTGGCCGTTGTGCCGGGCATTCGTCGCGTCGACTTGGCCGTTGCTCAGCCAGTGTCCTCGGCCGGTCAGACAGCAGTAAATGCGCTGGCAGCAGAGAGCGCGAGACTGCTCAACGGCCAGGGGCTCGAAGAATCGGCCTTGGGTGCTCAGATCGCCTTCAATGTATTGCCCCTGTCGGCGGATGTCAGCGCCGAGATTGAACACAATCTTGGCCGCTTGCTCAGCAGCACAGAGCAGAGTGTGGAAGTGAGCTGCCAATCGATGCTGGCGCCGGTATTTTACGGGCACTGTGTGATGCTTCGTGTAGCGTGCGATGCACCGGTAGTGCTGTCTGAATTGCGGGCGACCTTGTTGGCCGATGAGCGTTTCCGTCTCTTTCCCGGAGATGATGGTGAGCTGGCGAGTCCGGCCGGTTTGGCCGAGAGCGAGGGTATCGATATCAGCAATCTGACCCTTGATCGCCAAAGTGACACGGTTTTTCGTTGTGCGATAGTTGCCGACAATTTACGCAAAGGTGTGGTACTTAACACTATTGCTGCGCTCAAAATCTTGATAAAAAGCGACACATAGCTAATATTTACGCTTATTATCCGAGAACAATTCTAGAAAATCGGCGCCCATGGTTTGCGGCTCTTGCTGCGGACAATTCGGAATACCCGCCACCACAGCCCGGTTGCAAACGGGATGAATGTGGCGCAGCAACGAGACGGTGGAAATATGAGGAAGAGTCTGGCCCTGGCGGTATTTGTAGCAGGTGCTATGCACGGACAACTGGCGAGTGCGTTGGGGGTCGGTGATATTGCTACGGCATCCACTCTGAATCAGCCCTTCAAGGCGTTTATCCCGTTGA
This sequence comes from Spongiibacter sp., assembly GCF_984394615.1. NCBI lineage: Bacteria > Pseudomonadati > Pseudomonadota > Gammaproteobacteria > Cellvibrionales > Spongiibacteraceae > Spongiibacter > Spongiibacter sp. The sequence goes on from NZ_CFHTQA010000045.1 coordinate 12,229, forward strand.
GGGATGCGAAAGGCCTGGAGGCTGCTCAGCTTCGCGTAGAGCTGGCTGACCAGCAGGCCTTCAAAAATGCCGGTATTGATCGCACGCAGTTCCTGAATAGTCTGGAGTTTTTGGTCGAAGTCGGTGACGACGGACGCGGACGCATTGTGGTGTCCACACCGCAGCCGGTCGTTGAGCCTTACCTGGATTTCATTGTCGAAGTGCGTTGGCCGAATGGCCGCATGTTGCGTGAATACACCGTCTTGCTCGACTTGCCTGAGTTCAGCAGTGCGCCGGTCGTCGCGCCAACCGCGTCATCGGCAACGGTGAGCACTCCTGCTGCACCGAGTAGCGCGGATACGCCATCAACTGCTGCTGGCACGGCCACTTTTACCTCGACCGCAGTCAGCTCTGACAGTGCGGGTGCCCGACGGCCTCGCCCGGCAGCTGAGCAGACTGCACTGCCTGCCAGTGGTGACGACGGCGCCTACCGGGTTCAGCATCACGACACCATGTGGCGTATCGCCTCCCGGCTTCGCCCGAGCGCGGATGTCACCACCGAGCAGACCATGATCGCGGTGCTGCGTAAAAATCCTGATGCGTTTATCGGCAACAACGTTAATCGCATCAAATCGGGTTATCTGCTGCAAGCGCCGACAGAGGCTGAAGCCAAGGCCTTGAATAAGCAAGATGCGCTCGAGGAAGTGCGAAAGCAGGCGCGCGATTGGCGCAGTGGACGCGTTTCCCCATCCTCGACAGTCACCGCGCCAAGCGGTTCTCAGTTGGCGCCGCAAGGGCCGCAACTGGATGCAACGTCGGCGGCAGAAGCTAAACCGGAAACGGATGGTGCAACCGATGATGTGCGCTTCAGTATCGGCAGCGCCGGCGAGGGCGCAGAAGGCGGTGAGGGCGAGTTGGAGCAGCGTCTTCAGCAAGAGCAAGAAGCGCTGGAAAAGGCTCAGCTGGAAAATGCGGCGATGGCGAGCCGTGTCCGGGAAATGGAAAAGCAGATCGATACACTGCAAAAGTTGATCGCCCTGAAAAATAGTGAACTCGCAGCGTTACAGGCGGGTGCGTCGAGCGGCGATGTCGCCGCTGAAGAAGAGTCGGTAACGGGTGATGCCGATGCGGTCGAGTCTGCCAGCGATATGGTGACAGAGGAAACCGCTGCCGACGAGGAGTCTATCGATAGCGTTGCCGCTGCCGAGTCCGCCGTATCTGCTGAGCCTGAAGTCGCGGTTGAGTCGGCTGCGGAAGAGTCGACGGCAGAAGAGTCGGTGCCGCCTCAGACATCGTCGGCACCCGCAACTGCATCGGCGGCTTGGTACGAAACACCGCTTTACCGCTACTTGGCAGCCGGTGTGGCTTTGTTCTTGTTGCTGGTACTGGCGCTCCGTCGACGTGCGCGGGGAGAGGAACCTCGCGAGCCGAGTTTTGACAATCTGGCGGTTGCAAGCGATGACGCTCAAGCGGCTGAAACACCGGTAGAGGGTGCTGAGGGTGAGTCATCGGAGGGCAGCGATGCACTGGCGACTGACGCAATCAGCAACTTTGATTTTGACTCCCTGGACGACTCTCCGGTTGATACCGATGATGAGAACAGCGCGGTTGCCGCCGAGTCTGCCAATGAGCCTGTTCAGGCTCAGACCAGCGATGTCATCTCCGAAGCGGAAATCTACGTGGCCTATGGTCGCTATGACCAGGCTGCCAGCTTGCTGAAAACGGCGATTGCGAACGAGCCCGAAAATACCGAACTGCAATGCAAACTGCTGGATATCTATCTGGATACTCGCGATCGCGACAATTTCCTTGAAGCGTATCGCCAGCTTGAAGCATCCGGCGACAGTGCTGCTTTGGCACAGGTAAAAGAGTCCATGTCGGCGATTGAGGGCGTCAGTGACTGGTTGGAGGCTGATGTCGAAACTGCCTCTGCATCTGATGCTCTGGATGATCTTGACGAAGAGCTGGCATTCCTTGACGACGAGACGCCTAAAGGCGGGGTTGCGAATACGGCAGACGCGCCTGATGAGCTGAGTTTTGACGAGAGTGTGTTCGACGAAAGTGCCGTCGATGCAACTATCTCTGATGACAATGCGCGTTCGCTGGAGTCGGATGCAGAGCCCGTCGTGGAAGGCGAGCCGGAAGTGGCTGAGGATGAGCTGGCCGATTTCGAACTCGATCTAGACAGTGACTTTGACCTCGATAGCCTGGATAGTTTGGAGGCATCCTCAGAGTCGCCGTTGTCATCTTCCCTTGACGAAGACTCGCCTGTCGACGCGGAGTCCGATAGTGAAGAATCCGTGTTTGTTGCTGAGGATGCCGATGAAGAATTCTCGCTTGACGATGCATTCCTGTCATCGGCCGGGGAGAACGAGGCGCCCGCTGTTGAAGAGCAGTTAGAAACGCCTGTCACCACCGACGGTGCTGAGCCAAATACATCTGCTGAAGGTGATGAGCTCGATCTTGCTGATTTTGATTTCAATATGGATGATCTGTCGACCGCAAATGATGCGAGTGCCGACAGTGCGGAGCCGACCAGTGTTGATCTGAGTGGTGATACGGCTGAGAGTGAGCTGGGTGATTTTGACTTGGATGACGACACCCGTGACGTTGAGCTGAGTCGCGACGAAGATACGCTGCCCGAGCTGACGACTTTTGACTCGCCTGACGATGATTTGGGGGCTGTCGATATTGAGGTCGGCGACGAGCCTGCCTTGGAAATTTCCGAAGGCGAGGGCAGTGAGCCGGAGTTGGACCTGGATTCGGCATTGGCGGAGTTGGATGCTGAAGTTGAAGGCTTGTCTTTTGCAGAAGACAAGACGGCTGATAACGACGAGCAATTGCTCGAGACGCTTGTTGATACGGCTGACGCAGAAGTCGATGACGACCCTGCGGTGTCGTTGGGTGATGGCGACAGCGAGCTGGATCTCAACGATCTGGTCTTTGATGAGTTTTCAGTTGATGCCATGGACGCAGACGGCGAGGCGGCGCTTTCGGATAGCGATGATGTTGCTAACAAGCTGGATCTGGCCCGAGCCTTTGCTGATATGGGTGATGGCGACAGTGCCCGAGACCTGCTGACTGAGGTGATTGAGTCCGGCGACGACGCACAAAAAGCTGAGGCCCAGTCCCTCCTGGATCAACTTCACTGACGTGAGCCGTATGCAATCCAACGGGTCGGCCTTTGAGCGTGCCGACCCGACTCCACTTCCTCCCGGCACTCGCATTGCCATGGCCCTGGAATATCAGGGCAGTGCTTACCGCGGTTGGCAGCGGCAGGATAAACCCCATGTGAGCAGTGTGCAGGCGGCGGTAGAGTCCGCCGTCAGCCATGTGGCAGCTCAGCCGGTCAGTATTCTCTGTGCAGGACGCACGGATGCTGGGGTTCATGCCAGCCATCAGGTCGTTCACTTCGACGCCCCGGTGGCGCGCTCGGCCAAAGCCTGGCTGGCGGGCAGCAATGCTCTGCTGCCGAATGATGTGGCGGCCAAATGGGTGCGCCCGGTCTGCGAGGATTTTCATGCCAGGTTTTCCGCAACGGCGCGGCGCTATCGTTATCTGATTTTAAATCAGGCGCGGCGTTCTGCTCACCTTGTCGGAGGTGTGACGCATTTTGATTTACCGTTGGATGCGGAGCTGATGCACCGCGAAGCTCAGTGCTTGCTCGGTGAACAGGATTTCAGCGCATTTCGAGCGGCCTCATGCCAGTCTCTCAGTCCAATGCGCAATATTCATTTTATCAACGTGACGCGTTTTGGTCGCTTGGTGATGATTGATATTCAGGGTAATGCGTTTTTACATCACATGGTCAGGAATATTGCCGGTGTATTACTGGCGGTAGGCAGCGGCCAGCAATCGCCAGGCTGGACGGCTGATGTACTGGCAACGCGTGATCGGACTCAGGGCGGTGTGACGGCCAAGCCGCATGGTTTGTATCTGGTGGATGTGTCTTACCCCGACGACTATGATTTGCCGAAACAGTCGCCGGGGCCGGAGTTTATTCGCGCCTTTGTGCCTGCCTGAAATAAGCCGCCGTGTCGGCCTCTTTTGGCATTGCGAAGAGTTTGCTCCCGAGTGGCGGCAGCCTTGAAATTAGTCGTTTTCCAGACAGTGATTTTGCGGCAGCGCGTCGTGAAATTTGCTAGTATTGGCGCCTGTTTAATCCCTTGGCAGAATCTGAGTGTTTCGTACCCGCGTAAAAATTTGTGGTATTCGTAGCCTGCCGGACGCCAAAGCGGCGCTCGAGGCCGGAGCGGATGCGCTGGGCTTTGTGTTTTACGAAAAAAGCCCGCGTGCGGTAAGCGTTGAACAGGCAGCCGAAATCGTTCGTAAATTGCCCGCTTTCGTCAGTACTGTCGGTCTGTTTGTGAATGCCGATGAAGAACAGTTGCGCGCTGTGCTGGCGCAATGTCCATTGGACCTCGTGCAGTTTCACGGTGACGAATCGCCGGCATTTTGCGAATCTTTCGGTTACCCCTATATACGCGCGCTGCGAATGAAAGACGGTGTGGACGTCGCCCGAGAGGTCGGCAAGTACCCCGGCGCCAGGGCGATACTGCTGGACAGTTATAAACCCGGCGTGCCGGGTGGCACGGGTGAGTCGTTTGACTGGCAGCGCATTCCCGGTGAACGGGATTTTCCTCTGTTACTGGCCGGTGGCCTGACTAGCGACAACGTCGCCGAGGGAATTGCCAGTTGCCGACCTTGGGCTGTGGATGTCAGCGGGGGCGTCGAAGCATCGCCGGGCGTGAAGAGCGCCGTACGCATTCGGCAATTTATTCAAGCGGTCGCAGATGCTGACCGACGGGAGTTTTGAGTGAGCAAGCAGTCAGAATTTATCGATTACAGCCAGTACCCGAACGCTGAAGGGCACTTCGGCCCTTACGGTGGTCGCTTTGTTTCAGAGACCCTGATTTACGCGCTCGATGAGCTGGCGGAGAATTACCGCAAGCTGAGCCAAGACAAGGATTTTCGTGCAGAGTTTGATCGCGACCTGGCGCACTATGTCGGGCGTCCGTCTCCGCTTTATCACGCTGAGCGCTGGTCTCGCGAAGTGGGCGGGGCGCAGATATATTTGAAGCGTGAAGACCTGAACCATACCGGTGCCCACAAGGTGAACAACACCATTGGGCAGGCATTGCTTGCCAAATACATGGGCAAAAAGCGCGTTATCGCTGAAACCGGTGCAGGGCAGCACGGTGTTGCCTCGGCGACTGTTGCGGCGCGGCTGGGGATGGATTGTCAGGTGTTTATGGGCGAGGAAGATATCCGTCGCCAAGCGCTGAATGTCTACCGGATGAAACTGCTGGGCGCAGAGGTTATTTCTGTCAAGTCTGGTTCTCGCACGCTGAAAGACGCGATGAACGAAGCCATGCGCGACTGGGTAACCAATGTCGATGATACCTTCTACATCATCGGTACGGCGGCGGGCCCGCACCCCTATCCGATGCTGGTGCGCGATTTTCAGTCGGTGATTGGTCGTGAAGCGCGAGAGCAGCACCTTGAACAAACCGGCCGTCTTCCCGATGCGCTGGTTGCCTGTGTGGGCGGCGGCTCGAATGCCATTGGCCTGTTCCATCCTTTCCTCACCGATGAAGATGTGGCCATGTATGGTGTCGAAGCGGGTGGCCATGGCGTTGCCAGCGGCGAACATGCCGCGCCGCTGAGCGACGGCATTCCGGGCGTGTTGCACGGTAATCGCACCTATCTGATGCAGGACGAAGCGGGACAGATTATGCACACGCACTCGGTCTCGGCGGGCTTAGACTACCCCGGCGTCGGGCCCGAGCACTCCTGGCTGAAGGACATTGGTCGCGTGAACTATGTGGCGATCAATGACGACGAAGCATTGACGGCATTCCGTAAGCTGACGCTGGTAGAGGGTATTATGCCCGCGCTGGAGTCCAGCCACGCGGTGGCTTATGCCGAGAAGCTGGCGGCGACGATGCGGCCGGATCAGAGCATCGTGGTCAATTTGTCTGGACGGGGAGACAAGGATATTCACACGGTTGCCGGCATTGACGGCATCGGTATTGATTGACGGGAAGGTTTTACATTGAGTCGTCTAGCAAAGGTTTTTGAACAACTGGAGGCCGCCGGCCGCAAGGCATTGGTGCCTTATATCGTGGCCGGTGATCCCGCGCCCGGATATACCGTTAAGCTGATGCACGCGCTGGTGGCGAGCGGTGCCGATATTTTGGAGCTGGGAGTGCCGTTTTCCGACCCGATGGCGGAAGGGCCGACTATTCAGCTCGCGCATGAGCGGGCACTGGCGCACCATGTCAGCCTGACCCAGGTGCTGGAAATGGTGGCCGAATTTCGTCGCGATGACAGCGATACCCCGGTGGTACTGATGGGCTACACCAATCCGGTGGAACGCATGGGGTACACCATCTTTGCGAGCCGAGCGAAGGCGGCAGGGGTCGACGGTCTGCTGACGGTAGATATGCCGCCGGAAGAGGCAGAGGAAACCAGTCGTCTGTTGAAAGACGGTGGCATGGATAATATTTTCCTGCTGGCGCCGACCAGCAGTGATGAGCGTATGGCCAAAGTGGCGGCGCTTGCCAGCGGCTATTTGTATTGTGTGTCACTGAAAGGTGTGACCGGAGCCGGTAACCTTGACGTGGAAAGTGTGCAGGCCTTGCTGGCGCGAATTAAAGCGCACAGCTCTCTGCCGGTAACGGTCGGCTTTGGTATCAAGGACCGGGCATCGGCTGCCGCTATCGCACCTCTTTGTGAGGGCGTTGTTGTGGGCAGCGCGCTGGTAGATCGCCTTGCCAATCGCGACATGAGTAAAGATACTGAGCAGCATATTGCGGAGGCGGTGAGTTTGATCGCCGATATCCGCAGCGCTATCGACGCCGCCTGAGATGCGGTGCGGGCGATAAACTGACAACGATAGACAGGAAATAACAATGAGCTGGGTAGATAAAATTCTCCCCTCGGGCGTGCGGCGGTCAGAAAACGCGGAAAAGCGTAAGTCTGGTGGCGTGGTGCCTGAAGGTCTTTGGAAGAAGTGTGTAAAGTGCGATGCGGTCCTGTATCGCCCTGAGCTGGAAGCCAACCTGGATGTATGTCCCAAGTGCGATCACCACATGCGCATTGGTGCGCGCCGTCGTATTGCACTGTTTCTGGACGAGGAAGGTCGTGAGGAAATCCTGACCGAAATCGAGCCCGTTGATCGCCTGAAATTCAAGGACAAGAAGAAATACCGGGACCGTTTGACGGCGGCGCAGAAGAGCACTGGCGAGAAAGACGCGCTGATCGCTTATAAAGGCACCGTAAAGTCAGTGCCGGTCGTTACCGTTGCCTTTGAATTCAACTTTCACGGCGGCTCAATGGGGTCTGCGGTTGGAGAGAAGTTCACCCAGGCCGCCAACGTTGCGCTGAAAGAGCGCCGCCCACTGGTGTGTTTCTCTGCCTCCGGGGGTGCCCGTATGCAGGAGGCCTTGATCTCGCTGATGCAGATGGCAAAAACCAGCGCGGTGTTGGAGCGCCTCAAGCAGAATGGGGTACCCTATATTTCGGTGATGACTGACCCGATCTATGGCGGAGTGTCCGCCAGTCTGGCCTTGCTGGGCGACATCAATGTTGCTGAGCCAGGCGCCCGCGCGGGCTTTGCAGGGCCCAATATCATCGAGCAGACCATCCGCCAGAAATTGCCGCCAGGCTTCCAGCGCAGTGAATTCCTGTTGGAACACGGTGCCATCGATATGATCGTTCGCCGCGCAGAACTGCCCGAGACGCTTGCCCGCCTGCTGGGCAACATGACCTACTATCAGCACTGAGTGACCGCGCCCCATGCGATTTGAGCAGTTGCAGGACTGGCTGCAATGGATGGAGGCGCAGCACCCGAGGCAGATCGATCTGGGGCTTGAGCGCATAGCCGAGGTAGCCCGGCAGATGGATCTGTCGTTGGGTATGCCCATCATTACGGTGGCCGGCACCAATGGTAAAGGCTCCTGCGTTGCGCTGTTATCACAGATATTCCAATGCGCGGGCCTATCGGTTGGCGCTTACACTTCCCCCCATCTTCTTCGCTACAACGAACGGATTGTCATTGATGGCGAGCCGGTCAGCGATGCCGCACTGTGTCATGCCTTTGAGATTGTGGATCAGGCGCGGCGGGGCACTTCCCTGACGTATTTTGAGTTTGGCACGCTGGCAGCCCTGCAGTTGTTTTCCGAGACGCAGCCCGATGTGCTCGTGCTGGAAGTTGGCTTGGGCGGTCGCCTGGATGCGGTCAATATTGTCGATGCCGATGTGGCGGTGATTAGCTCCGTCGATCTCGATCATCAGGCTTGGTTGGGTAATGATCGCGAGACCATCGCCCGGGAAAAAGCCGGTATTATGCGGCGGGGTCGCCCTGTGGTATTCGGTGATACCCGGCGCAGCCCCGCTGTTGGCGAAATGGCCGCTGCTTGCCTGGCGCGGCTGATAGAGCGAGGTGACGACTTCGGTCTGGAACATGTCGGCGATAACTGGCATTGGCACGGCGTGAATCGACTGGGGCAGGCCTGTGAAATGAAAAATCTGCCCTGTCCCGCTGTGCTGCTGGACAATGCCGCAACCGTAATACAGGCCATCATGCAGTTGCCTTTTGATATCCCCGAATCGGCGATTCGAGAGGGGCTTCGTCTGGTGCATATCCCCGCTCGGGGGGAATGTTTTGCTTTGCGAGATCACTGTTTGATGCTGGATGTGGCCCACAACCCGGCGGCGCTGGCACGTCTGCGAGAGCGCCTTCCAGAACTGCTTGAGAAGGGCAATGTAGACGCGGTATTTGCGGTGATGGCCGACAAGGAATTGGGGGAAAGTCTGGCTGATTTTACGCCGCTGGTGCGGCAGTGGTATCTGCCTCCCTTGCCCGGGGTTGAGCGAGCGATGTCCCCTGAGAAGCTCAAGCAGCAACTGATTGCTGCTGGCGTGTCGGATGCGGCGATCCACATGATAGCGCCCTTGCCTGAGAGTTTGGCGGGCGTTCGCGCTGGGCTGGGCAAAGATGATAGTCTGCTGGCCTTCGGTTCCTTTTTCACGGTTGCTGCGGTAATGCAGGCGATGCCCGCTTCCGCGTTTGTTGAGATTTTGCACTGATGATGAGACAGCGTTTGGTTGGGACTCTGGTTCTGCTCTGTGGCGGCGTTATTTTGTGGTCGCTGCTGTTTACCGGTCCGGCTGAGTACAAGCTGGACCGGAGCAGCCAGATTCCTCCACAACCCCGTATTGAAACGCCGCAGGAAAGTGAGCCGCGTATTCCAGAGGGTATCGCTTCGGCATCGGCGCCGATTGTCGAGCCGCAGCCGGTCATCGCGCCCGCGTCGGAGGAGATGCCGTCTCGGTTTAATGGCGAAGGGGTTAAGGCAGCAGCCACTCCACCTGAGCGTGAGCCTCGCGCGGTATCGCAGCCCGAGGTCACGGCGCCGAAGCGGGTCTCCAAGCCTGAGCCCCAGACCGCCGCTGCGGCACCTGAAAAAGCGAAAACCGCGGCGCCGCCGGTGGAACCCAGTGCGGAAGCGCGCGGTTTGCCGGTTGCCTGGGTCATTCAATGTGGCAGCTTTGGTCAGCAGGCGAATGCCGAGAAACTGGCAAAACGTCTGCGCGACGGTGGCTATAAAGCTTACACGGAAACACTGAAACGCAGCAGCGGCACCCTTTATCGGGTGTTGGTGGGTCCTGCGTTGAACCGCGAGCGGGCGGAGTCACTGCAGGCGGAAATCAACCGGCGATTTGAATTGAAGTCGATCCTCAGCCGTTTTGAAGGATAAAGGCTTGGGCTGGCCTGCTCAGCTTGGTAGAATTCGCCCCTTCAAAGATTCTTGGAGCCGCCTGCGGTGCTGACGAGCTTTAACTGGGCAGACTGGGCCATTCTTGGCATTGTTGTCGTATCCTCGCTTATCAGCTTGTTGCGCGGTTTTGTGCGTGAAGCCCTGTCACTGGTCTCCTGGGCTGCGGCCTTTTTTGTTGCGCTGGCGTTCCATACACCGATGGTCGGCTTGCTCGAATCCATGGTCGAGAAGCCCTATCTTCGCGATATTCTGGCCTATGTTTTGCTGTTTACCGGCACATTAGTGCTGGGCAGTCTTGCCACCCATGTCATTGCTGAGCTGGTTAAGCGTACCGGACTCAGCGGCACAGACCGGTTGCTGGGCATGATATTTGGTGCGACGCGGGGAATGATCGTCGTGCTGGCTCTGCTGGTGCTGATGCCGTCGCTGCTGACCGATATCGACAAAGATCCCTGGTGGCAGCAATCGCAACTGATTCCCGAATTTTTGCTGATGCGCGACTGGTCGCAACAGACATTCAATGATCTCATCGGCTGGCTGTCTTCACTTGTGGACAATCACCGCTAATCCAACCGATATGCAACAACGAGGTAAGGCTGCATGTGTGGTATCGCCGGCATCGTCGCCAAACGCAATGTCAATCAGGATCTCTATGACGCACTGACTGTGCTTCAACATCGCGGCCAGGACGCCGCTGGCATTGTGACTTGCCAGGATGGCCGTCTCAATCAGCGCAAGGGCAACGGCCTGGTTCGGGATGTCTTTCATACCCGCCACATGCAACGCCTGCTGGGTAATATGGGTATTGCCCATGTGCGTTACCCCACGGCGGGCAGCTCCAGTCCGGCGCTGGCTCAACCGTTCTACGTGAACTCTCCCTATGGCATCAGTCTGGCGCACAACGGTAACCTGACCAACTCCGAGCTGTTGTCGCAGGAATTGTTTCAGTCAGACCTGCGGCACCTGAACACCGAGTCTGACTCGGAGGTGTTGTTGAACATCTTCGCCCACGAGCTTCAGCGTCTTGGCAAGCTCGTGCCCAGCGCTGACGATCTGTTTTCGGCGGTGGAAGGCGTGCACAAGCGCTGTCGCGGTGGCTATGCCGTGGTGGCGATGGTCGCCAGCTATGGCATTGTTGGTTTTCGTGACCCCAACGGGATTCGGCCGCTGGTTTACGGTATGCGGGAGAGCGATGCCGGCAAGGAGTATATGCTCGCGTCAGAGAGCGTTGCGCTGGATGCGCTGGGTTTCAAATTAGTGGGTGATGTTGCGCCGGGCGAGGCCGTATTTATCAGTGTGGATGGCGACATTCATGTGCGCCAGTGCGCCGAAGCAACGCAGTGTCGCCCCTGTATTTTCGAGCATGTGTATTTTGCCCGTCCCGATTCCATTATGGACGGTGTATCGGTATACAAATCGCGCCTGCGTCAGGGCGAGAGGCTGGCAGAGAAAGTTCTTCGCGAGCGTCCCGACCACGACATCGACGTGATTGTGCCCATTCCTGATTCCAGCCGTATTGCCGCGCAATCCATGGCGGCTGTGTTGGGCGTGAAATTCCGCGAGGGCCTGGTTAAAAACCGGTATATCGGCCGAACGTTCATTATGCCGGGGCAGAGCGCCCGCAAAAAATCGGTCAAGCAGAAGCTCAATGCGATCGGCCTGGAGTTCAAGGGCAAAAACGTCATGCTGGTGGACGACTCCATTGTTCGCGGTACGACTTGTGAGCAGATTATTGAAATGGCGCGGGATGCGGGGGCGCGCAAAGTGTATTTTGCGTCGGCGGCACCGCCGGTGCGCTACCCGAATGTCTACGGTATTGATATGCCATCGGCGGAAGAGCTGATTGCCCACGGCCGGAGTGTTGACGAGGTGCAGGCTGAGATCGGCGCTGACTGGCTGTTGTATCAGGACCTGCCTGACTTGGTGGAGTGCTCTGCTGAAGGGAATCCGAATATTCACGCGTTTGATTGCTCGGTGTTCGATGGCGACTACGTGACAGGAGATGTCGATCAGTCCTATCTCGATAAACTAGCGGCTGACCGCAATGACGCCAAACAATCCGCGCGCAATGCCGCCGCGGGTGACGGCGCCCTGGTCGGGCTGCATAACGACGCATCTTGAGGCTACAGCGTGACTACGGATTCTGATTATCAGGCACAGCGCGACGCGGTTTTGCGCGAAGCCGAGCTGGATACCCTGGCTGTCCGCGGCGGTCAACAGCGCACGGCCGAAGGGGAGCATAGCGAACCCATCTTCACCACGTCGAGTTATGTCTTTGCCTCGGCAGAAGAAGCCGCTGCACGTTTTTCCGGAGAGCAGCCGGGAAATGTCTACTCTCGCTATACCAATCCGACGGTCCGTACCTTCGAGGAGCGTATTGCCGCGATGGAAGGCGGCGAGGCCGCCGTTGCCACCTCTTCTGGAATGGCAGCCATCCTCAGTACCTGTATGGCACTGCTGAAAAGTGGCGACCATGTGGTCTGTTCTCACAGCGTGTTTGGCACTACCACGGTGCTGCTGAACAAATATATGGGGAAAATGGGGGTCAGTTGCAGCTTCGTCTCGCCGCTGGACTTGAACGCGTGGCGCGAGGCGATTCGTCCTGAAACGCAACTGCTATTTCTGGAGTCGCCTTCCAATCCGCTTTCTGAGATTGCCGATATTTCTGCGCTCGCCACGCTGGCTCATGAGCATAGCTGCCTGCTGGTGGTCGATAACTGTTTCTGCACCCCTGCATTACAAAAGCCGCTGGCCCTCGGTGCCGACATCGTCGTGCATTCCGCAACCAAATACCTCGATGGTCAGGGGCGATGCGTGGGTGGCGCGGTGGTTGGGCGGCGTGAACACACCGACGAGGTGCTGGCGTTTATCCGTAGCTGCGGGCCGAGTATGAGCCCGTTCAATGCCTGGGTGTTTCTCAAAGGCCTGGAGACGCTGCGACTGCGAATGATGGCTCACAGCGCGAATGCCCTGGCGCTGGCGCAGTGGCTGGATGAGCAGCCCGGCATTGAGAAAGTGTATTACGCGGGACTGCCATCGCATCCCGGACATGCGCTGGCGGCCAAGCAGCAGGCCGCTTTTGGCGGTGTCCTGTCTTTCGAGGTGGCAGGTGGCGATCGCGAGTCAGCCTGGCGTTTTATCAATGCAACGAGGTTGGTATCGATCACTGCCAATCTCGGTGATGCCAAAACCACGATTGTGCACCCCGGCACCACGACACATGGGCGCTTGACTGCCGATGAGCGCAGCCGCAGTGGTATTCGCGATAACCTGATTCGCTTGGCTGTGGGGCTTGAGGATGTGCGCGATCTGAAGGCCGATTTGCAGCGGGGACTCGATGCGCTCAACGTCTGAGGAACTACGCACTGCTGCCAATGAGGTTGGCGGGATTGTGATGGGCAAGGAGCGGCAGGTGCAGCAGGCGTTTTGCTGCCTGTTGGCAGGTGGGCATCTGTTGATAGAGGATTTGCCCGGCGTGGGGAAAACCACGCTGTCCCAGGCCTTTGCAAGAGTTACTGGTCTGAGCTATCGCCGAGTACAATTCACCAGCGATATGTTGCCTTCAGATATTCTCGGCGTGTCGATTTTTGACCGCAACAGCAACGCCTTCCACTTTCATGCCGGGCCGGTGTTCACCCAGTTTTTGCTGGCGGACGAGATTAATCGTGCCAGCCCTAAAACCCAGAGCGCGCTGCTGGAAGCGATGGCAGAAGGGCGGGTGACGGTAGAAGGGGAGACCCGAGAGCTGCCTCAGCCGTTTTTTGTCATGGCAACCCAGAACCCCTGGTATCAATCGGGCACGTTTCCTTTACCGGAGTCGCAACTGGATCGTTTCCTAATGCGTATTTCTCTGGGGTACCCGGATGCTCGCTCTGAGCGGTCGCTCCTGCAGGGCGGCGATCCGCGAGAGCAGCTGGTGAACTTGCAGGCGAAGCTGGATGGGCCGCAAATTCTTGCGCTGCGCGAGCGGGTAAAACAGGTAGAAGCTCGCGATAGTGTGATCAGCTATATCCAACGTCTGGTGGCCTTCAGTCGTGAAGATGCGCGTTTTGCTTTTGGCCTGTCGACACGGGCGGCGCTGGCACTTCTGCAATGTGCCAAGGCCTGGGCGCTGTTGGAAGGTCGCGACTACGTTCTGCCCGACGATGTGCAGGCGGTATTAGAGCCGGTGGCCGCTCACCGCTTGCAAGCGGCCACAGACAGCAGTGCCGACGGGGCGGAGTTAGTGCAGCACATGTTGTCAGATGTGGCAGTGCTGGCCTGAGGTGAAGCGATTGCGAGCGGCGTTCCGTCGGCGCATGAATGCCTGGATTGCCCGGCGCAATCCCCCGGTCAGTGCACTGACTCTGCAACAGAATCGCATTTTTATTTTCCCTTCTTCGGTGGGGCTGGGATTCGGCGCACTGTTGCTAGGATTGCTGCTGCTGGCGATTAATTACCAGAATAACCTCATTTTCATGTTGGTCTTTGCGCTCTTCAGCGTATCAATCATCACGATTCTTCATACCTACATCAATCTTTCCGGACTGCGGATCCAGGCGGGTAATAGTGAGCCAGTGTTTGCCGGCGAAACCGCCCATTTTCATTTGCATCTCGATAGTGGCTCGCGGCCGCGCTATCAACTCCAGCTCAGTTTTGCCGAGCAGAGAACGGTAATCTGCGAAATGCCCAGAGCCGGGCAGCACTACGAGCTGCGTATGCCGTACCCGGCGACTAGTAGAGGCCGTCTTCAGCCGGGGCGTCTGCAATTGCGCTCCGACTTTCCGCTGGGCATTCTCCGGTGCTGGGCGATGCCCATGATGGACTGGCACTGTCTGGTGTACCCCCGGCCGAAAATGTTGAGGCCGTTACAGTCCTCCGCAGATTCGGGCGAAGGGGTGAGTGCTGCGCGACGTGACAGCGATGAATTCAGTGGTTTTGAACGCTATCGACGCGGAGAGTCGCCGCGGCGCATCTTCTGGAAGGCCTATGCCCGGGGCCAGGGACTGTTCAGCAAGCAATACGAGGCGGGGAGTAGTGACCGCTTGATTCTCGACTGGGACAGCCTTGAGGGCCTCGGTGAGGAGGATCGTCTCAGTAACCTCTGTGCGTGGGTACTGGAGTGCGAACAGCGGGGGTTGGCTTACGGCTTGCGCGTGCCGGGAATGTTTATGCCGCCGGACCTTGGGCCAGCGCACCTCAAAGCGGCGCTGCGCGTGCTGGCGCTCTGGGGAGGTCGGGCATGAACTCTGAGACGCCCCGGGCCGCGGTTGGTGCCCTGCTGCTGGCGCAGTTTGCGGTGATTATTCCGCTGATTCCTACATTACCCTTGTGGATGGCTGCTGTATGGGCAGTGGTGGCTGCCTGGTACTGGAAAATTGTCTATGCAGCGTGGTCTTTTCCCGGTGCGCTGGCGAAATTCGCCTTGGTGGCGCT
>NZ_CFHTQA010000046.1:0-27046 GCF_984394615.1 Spongiibacter sp.
GGGACTCGATTGCCCGCTGCATATCGTGCCGTTTCGCGGAGAGTTTTATCAGCTCGCTGCTCGCTGCGAGTCCTGGGTATCGCGCCTGATTTACCCCGTTCCCGATCCGGCTCTGCCGTTTCTGGGCGTCCACCTGACGCCCCGCGTTGACGGTCGGTTGCTTGCTGGTCCCAATGCGGTGCTGGCGTTGGCTCGCGAAGGCTACCGCTGGTCGGATGTTGAATGGCGCAGCCTCGCGGAGCTGATCGGCTTTCGTGGCTTCTGGGCGCTGGTTCGTCGTCATCATCGCGCGGCCGTGTCTGAACTGCACAACTCCCTTTCCAAACGCCGTTATTTGCAGTTGCTGCAAGCCTATTATCCGTCGCTGACGATGGACGATCTATCGCCAGCGCCGGCGGGAGTGCGTGCCCAGGCGGTCAGTCCCAAAGGTGAGCTCTTGCACGATTTTGCCTTTCTCGAGAGTCGTCGCAGCGTTCATGTCATCAATGCGCCATCACCAGCGGCAACGTCTGCACTGCCAATTGGCAGGCATCTGGTTGAGCGTTTACTGCAGCATTAGCCGCATAAAATAGGCTTTTCGTAGGGATATTGCGCTTCGCTCTTGTTTTGCAGCGGGCAATCGACTATTAGTAGTGCACAGGCATAGCCATGCCGCCAGCTCTTCTGAAATGGAGCAGTCAGCACCGGGAAGAGGAACGGCGGTAATTCGGTATCGGCAGCGTGCCCTCTACTGGCAAATAATAAATTTCACACCCAGAACAGGAACGATTCCTTATGGCGACACGAAAAGCAGCACCGAAAAAAGCAGCGCCGAAAAAGGCCGCCCCCAAGAAAGTTGCAGCGAAGAAAGCCGTAGCTAAACCGGCTGCAGCCAAGGCGGCTCCGAAGCGCAAAACGACCGCAATCAGCGAGAAGATGACCAAGACGCAGATTCTCAATGAAATCGCGACTAACACCGAACTCAATCGCAAGCAGGTTGCCAGTGTGCTCGACGAGCTGGAGCTGCTGATTGAGCGCAGCATCAAAAAGCGTGCGCTGGGTGAGTTCACCATTCCCGGTTTGATGAAAATCACCACGGTGAAAAAGCCTGCGACCAAGGCGCGCAAGGGTATCAACCCCTTCACCGGTGAAGAGACGACCTTCAAAGCCAAGCCTGCCAGCGTGGCGGTGAAAGTTCGTCCGCTGAAGAAACTCAAGGATTTTGCCTCCTAAAGCCGGGCTTTTGCCCGCCGGCGGTGTGCCTTCGTGCTCACCGCCGACCCGATCTCGGTGATTCTTGCTTCCTGCGTTTATCGCCACGCCCGCTTTGCGTTATAATCCCGCTCCTTTTTCTACCCTGTGGTTGTGCCCGACGGTTTTACTCCTGTAGGTCACGTTTTCATTAGTTTGTATTGGGAGGGGATTCCAATGCCCATTTATGAATATCAGTGTCAGGCCTGTCAGCACGAGCTGGAAGCGTTGCAGAAGATGAGTGATCCAGCCATGACCCAGTGTCCGCAATGCAAAGCGGACAAACTGGTCAAGAAAATCTCGGCGGCGGGTTTTCGCCTCAAGGGTGGCGGTTGGTACGAAACCGATTTTAAATCGGGCGGTAAGAAGAAAAACCTGGCCGGTGACGGCGGTGGTTCCTCTGCCGGATCCGATAGCTGAATTTAGGGGCCCCGAATTACGGGGCCTGTTTTTGACTTTTTAAGAAGTGGGAAAAAATCCATGCGCAGCCATTATTGCGGGAGCCTCGGTAGCGAGTACATCGATCAAGACGTCACCATCTGCGGTTGGGTGGATCGCCGCCGCGATCACGGCGGCGTTATTTTTCTGGATATGCGCGACCGCGACGGGATTGTTCAGGTCGTCTTCGATCCCGACACCCAAGAGCACTTTGCTACCGCCGACCGGGTGCGCAGCGAATATGTCCTGAAGATTCGCGGCCGGGTCCGCGCGCGGGATGCTGCGACGGTTAACCCCAATATGAAAACCGGCGAGATCGAAGTGCTCGGTAAGGAAATCGAGATTCTCAATGAGTCCGAAACGCCGCCGTTCCAGCTCGATGATCATACCGAAGTGGGCGAAGACGTTCGTCTGCGTTACCGTTACCTCGATCTGCGTCGCCCGCAAATTGCCGACAAGCTGCGCCTGCGTGCCAAGGTGACCTCGGTATTGCGTCGCTACCTCGACGAGCAGGGCTTCCTGGATATCGAAACCCCGATTCTCACTCGCGCTACTCCGGAAGGCGCCCGCGACTACCTCGTCCCCAGTCGTACCCACGCCGGTAAATTCTTTGCGCTGCCCCAGTCGCCCCAGTTGTTCAAGCAGTTGTTGATGGTGTCGGGTTTTGACCGCTACTACCAGATTGCCAAGTGTTTCCGCGACGAAGACCTGCGCGCAGACCGCCAGCCGGAATTCACCCAGATCGATATCGAAACCTCCTTTATGGATGACGCCCAGATGATGGCGGTGGCCGAAGGCATGATTCGCGATCTGTTCAAGGAAGTGAAAGACCTGGATCTGGGCGACTTCCCGAAGATGCCTTACAGCGAGGCCATGAGCCGCTTCGGCAGCGACAAGCCCGACCTGCGGATTCCGCTGGAGCTGGTCGACGTTGGCGATCTGATGGCCGAGGTGGAGTTCAAGGTATTCTCCGGTCCGGCGACTAATCCCAAGGGCCGTGTGGCGGCACTGAAGGTTCCTGGTGGCAACGACAAGCTCAGCCGTAAACAGATTGATGACTACACCAAGTTTGTCGGTATCTACGGCGCCAAAGGGCTGGCTTACATCAAGGTCAACGACAAGAGCGACCTCGAGGGCGGCCTGCAATCACCGATTGTGAAATTCCTGCCTGAGCCGGTACGTGCCGCGATTCTGGAGCGGGTCGGCGCCGAGAACGGCGACCTGATCTTCTTTGGCGCGGATTCGGCCAAAGTGGTCAACGAAGCACTGGGTGCCCTGCGCTGCAAGCTGGGTGAAGATCTCGACCTGTACACCGCCGAGTGGGCGCCGTTGTGGGTGGTCGACTTCCCGATGTTTGAAGAGGATGACAAGGGCGGCTGGACCGCGCTGCACCACCCGTTTACCTCGCCGTCGTGTACGCCGGAAGAGCTGGAAGCGGCGCCGGGCGAGGCCCTGTCTGTGGCCTACGATATGGTGCTCAACGGTACCGAGCTGGGCGGTGGCTCTGTGCGTATCCACCGCAACGACATGCAGCAGTCGGTATTCCGGGTGCTGGGGATCGACGAGGCGGAAGCGCAAGAGAAATTCGGCTTCCTGCTGGACGCTCTGAAGTACGGCGCGCCGCCGCATGCCGGTCTGGCCTTCGGTTTGGATCGTCTGATCATGTTGATGAGTGGCGCACGCTCCATTCGTGACGTGATTGCCTTCCCCAAAACCCAGACGGCAGCCTGTGTGATGACCGATGCTCCGGGTGTGGTGGAGTCTCGCCAGCTCACCGAGTTGAGCATTCGTCTGCGTAAAAACGAAGAGTAATACCAGTATTTGCCAAGCAGTAAACGGGCGGTGTGGCATCACCGCCCAGCGGGAGGTTAGTTGTGGCAGGTCACAGTAAATGGGCCAATATTAAACACCGCAAAGCCGCGCAGGATGCCAAGCGCGGCAAGGTTTTCACCAAGCTGATTCGCGAGTTGGTCGTGGCTGCCCGTGCCGGTGGCCCGATTCCCGAGGATAACCCCCGTCTCCGGGCCGCGGTCGACAAGGCGCTCGGCGCCAATATGAAGCGCGATACCATCGACAAGGCCATCGCCCGTGGCGCCGGGAATGCCGAGGGTGACAACTACGATGAAATCACCTATGAAGGTTACGGCGCGGGTGGCGTTGCTGTCTTGGTTGAATGCATGACCGACAACCGCAACCGCACCGTCGCTGATGTTCGCCACGCCTTTACCAAGCGTGGCGGCAATCTGGGCACCGATGGTTCGGTCGCTTTTCTGTTCAGCCGTCTCGGTCAGCTTCTCTACGCGCCGGGCAGCAGTGAAGAGCAGATTATGGACGTGGCGTTGGAGGCGGGCGCCGACGACGTGGTTGCCCATGACGACGGCAGCATTGAGGTGCTGACCCCGTTCGAGGATTTTCAAACCGTCAAGGACGCCATGGTCGCGGCGGGACTCGAGCACGAACACGCCGAGCTGATCATGCAGCCTTCAACCACCGTACCACTGGACCGCCAGGGTGCTGAGACCCTGCTGGGGCTGGTGGATATGCTGGAAGACCTCGATGATGTGCAGCAGGTGCACACCAATGCCGAAATCCCCGATGAGGTGCTCGCCGAGCTGTAATGGCATTGGCGGTATTATCTTTTCGAGGCCTGATCTGTGCATAATAGGCGCAGTTTCTGGCAGCGACGATTTATGACCATTATTCTCGGCATCGACCCCGGCTCACAGCGCACCGGTTTCGGCCTGATCTCGGCCGAGGGCGGTCGCCATCGCTATGTGACCAGTGGGGTTATTCGCCTGCCGAAAGGCCCGCTTCCAGAACGCCTCAATATTATCTTTCGCAGCCTCAATACCATCATCGACGAATACCGTCCCAGCGAAGCGGCGGTAGAAGAAGTGTTTATGGCGAAAAGCGCGGGTTCGGCGCTTAAGCTGGGACAGGCCCGCGGCGCGGCCGTGGTGGCCTGCGTGGGTGCTGACCTGGCCGTGGCGGAATACACGGCGCGGCAAATTAAAAAAGCGGTGGTGGGCACCGGTGCCGCCAGTAAAGAACAGATACAGCACATGGTGAAAGTCCTGTTGAAACTGCCCGCCAGCCCACAGGAAGACGCCGCCGATGCGCTGGCGGCGGCCATCTGCCACGCCCACGCCCGCGAAGGGCTGAATAATATGTCTGAACCGATGCTTGCTGCGCGGATGCGGCGGGGTCGGCTGAGTAATAAGGTAAGCTCATGATTGCTCGTTTGCGCGGAGTGCTGATCGAAAAGCAGGCTCCGGAGATTGTGGTGGACGTCAACGGTGTTGGCTACGAAGTGCTGGTGCCGATGACCACCCTGTACACCTTGCCTGCGCTGGGTGAAGAAGTGTCGCTGTACATCCAGATGATCGTCCGCGAGGATGCCCACAGCCTGTTTGGCTTTAACGATACCCGCGGCCGGCAGCTGTTTCGCGACCTGATCAAGGTTAACGGGGTCGGGCCCAAGCTCGCATTGACAATTATGTCTGGCATCGACAGCGACGATTTTGTGCGCTGCGTGCAGGATGGCGACACGGCATCGCTGGTGCGCCTGCCCGGCGTTGGTAAGAAAACCGCCGAACGCTTGGTGATGGAAATGCGCGACCGGCTGGCGAGCTGGGCGCCGGATCAGGCGGTATCGCAGGTCAGCCTGCCCGAAACACCCTCGGCCTCGGCGATTCTGGCCGAAGCGGAGGCGGCGCTGGTGGCCCTGGGGTACAAACCGCAGGAAGCCAGCCGGGCAATTAATGCGCTGGATACCGAAGGGCAGAGCAGCGAAGCACTGATCCGTGCTGCCCTCAAGAATATGATTCGATAGAGGCTGACTTCGTATGATTGATGTCGACCGCTTGATTGCCCCGGATACGCTGGAGTCTTCCGAAGAGCGTTTTGATCGCGCCATTCGCCCCAAGTCGCTGGCGGATTATATTGGTCAGCCCGCCGTGCGAGAGCAGATGGAGATTTTCGTCAGCGCCGCTCGCCAGCGCAGCGAGCCGCTGGATCACACGCTGATTTTTGGCCCGCCGGGGCTGGGCAAGACCACGCTCGCCAATATCCTTGCGAACGAAATGGGCGTGGCGTTGCGCACGACCTCCGGTCCGGTGCTGGAAAAGGCCGGAGATCTGGCGGCGCTGATGACCAATCTCGATGAGGGCGATGTCCTGTTTATCGACGAGATTCACCGTCTCAGCCCGCATATTGAGGAAATCCTCTATCCCGCAATGGAGGATTATCAGCTGGATATCATGATCGGCGAGGGGCCGGCGGCGCGCTCGATCAAACTGGATTTGCCACCTTTTACACTGGTGGGCGCCACAACCCGTGCAGGCCTGTTGACCTCACCGCTGCGCGACCGCTTTGGCATTGTGCAGCGGCTGGAGTTTTACGGTGTGCCCGATCTGTCTACCATCGTCAGCCGGTCCGCTGAAATTCTTGGCATGAGCCTTGATGATGACGGGGCGCGCGAAATTGCCATGCGCTCGCGGGGTACACCGCGTATTGCCAATCGTCTGCTGCGTCGGGTGCGCGACTACGCCGAGGTGAAAGCCGATGGCAAGGTGTCGGCGCAGGTCGCTGATGCGGCGCTGAATATGCTCAACGTCGACAATCGCGGTTTCGATCACCTCGACCGCCGTCTGTTGCTGGCGATGATTGAAAAATTTGATGGTGGGCCGGTAGGCATTGAGAGCCTTGCCGCCGCCATCAGCGAAGAGCGCGGCACGATTGAGGATGTGCTGGAGCCCTATCTGATTCAGCAGGGCTATATTATGCGCACGCCGAGAGGTCGGGTGCTGACCCAGCACGCCTATCAGCACTTTGGTCTGGATGCGCCCAACGGGGACGTGTCCTGATGGATTTTCATATCCCCCTGCGCGTTTATATTGAAGATACCGACGCCGGTGGCATTGTCTACTATGTGAATTACCTGAAGTATATGGAGCGCGCGCGCACCGAGTTTATGCGCGCGCAGGGCTTTGCTAAAACGGCGGTGGCTGACGACGGGCTGCTGTTGGTGGTGCGGGATGTGCAAGCCCGGTATCACGCTTCGGCGCGCCTCGATGACGAGCTAATCGTGACCGCGGTCATAGAATCTATGCGTGCCACGGCACTTAATTTCAAACAATGTGTCTATCGCGGCGAAGAGTTACTGTGTGAAGCGCAGATACAAATTGCCTGTGTCGACCCGGTGGTCGGCAGGGCCCGGCGGCTTCCGCCGATGATTTATCAGCGACTGTCTGGCGAGCCGGACGGCGCTTAAAAAACTACGACAACAAACCCGAGGGGACTGCTGTGGAGCAAGACCTGTCCATTATTACGCTGGTCAGTCAGGCCAGTATTTTTGTTCAGGCCATTATGGCGATTTTGGTGCTGGCGTCGCTGGTATCCTGGTATTTGATTGTGCAGCGTGCCATGTACTTCAATATGGCTGAGCGCGAGCGCAAGCGTTTCGAGTCGCTGTTCTGGTCGGGGACTGATCTGAATACTCTGTACAAACAGGGTAGTGACAGCCAGACCATGGCGGTCGGTATGGAAAGTATTTTCCGTGCGGGTTTTAAGGAATTTACCCGCATGGCACAGCGCAATATCGACGCGGATGCCATTATGGAAGGCTGCCAGCGCGCTATGCGGGTGGCCATGAATCGCGAGGAAGAGCGCCTGGAACAAAGTCTGCCGTTTCTGGCGACGGTTGGCTCGACCAGCCCTTACATCGGCCTGCTGGGTACAGTGTGGGGGATCATGGGTTCCTTTCACGGCTTGGCTCAGGTGCAGCAGGCGACGCTGGCGACGGTAGCGCCGGGTATTTCCGAAGCCTTGGTGGCGACCGCAATGGGCCTTATCGCGGCGATTCCTGCGGTTATGGCCTACAACCGTTTCTCGGCCAAGATGGACGCCAATATCGGCAAATACGAAACCTTTGCTGACGAGTTCTCCAGCATCCTGCACCGCCAGGTTCACGTGCGCTGAGGACTTCATGATGGCTCGTCGCAACAAGCGCAAACGCATGTCGGAGATTAACGTCGTTCCTTATATCGACGTGATGCTGGTACTGCTGATTGTTTTTATGGTGACTGCACCGATGCTGGTACAGGGTGTTCAGGTTGATTTGCCTGAAGCGTCAACAGAGCCGGTGCCGCCGAGTGATGATGACCCGATTATCGTCTCGGTAGACAAGCAGGGGCGTTACTATGTGAGCCTGGGTGACCCCGATAAGCAAGGTGAGCCGGTAGAGCTCGCAGAAATCGGTGATAAGCTCAGCAAGATCCTGCGCCGCAAGCCCAAAACGCCAGTCATGGTGCGCGGTGACACGGCGGTCGATTATGGCAGTGTGGTAGCGGCCATGGCCGCGCTGCAAGGCGCCGGTGCTCAATCCATCGGACTGATTACCGACGAACCACCTGTGAAAGGGCGCCGCTGAAACCATGCCGGGCTTTACGCTTGTTCCAGCTCTGGTGTCATTGACACTGCATGGCATCGTATTGGCCGTGTTGCTGATAGGCCTGCCTGGGCTCAGTGATACCCAGCCGCTGAAAGAGCCGCCTCGGGTGATTCACGCCAAACTGGTGGTCGAGCCGGTGCGCAGCAAGCCTGCTCCGGCGCCAAAGCCTGCGCCTAAACCCAAGCCGAAACCCAAGTCGAAGCCGGAACCCAAGCCAGAGCCCAAACCGGTGCCCAAGCCTGAACCGAAACCCAAGCCGGTCCCCAAAAAGGGGCCAACGCCGGAAGAGTTGCGCCGTAAAAAGGCAGAAGACGCTGCGAAGGCCAAGGCGGAGGAGCAGGCGCGTCTGGAAGCCTTGCAGGAAGAACTGCAGCGCCAGCAGGAGGATGAGCTGGCTGCCGCACTGGCATCGGAAGACGCCATGCTGGAAGAAGCAGAACTGGTCAGCAGTTATCAGGACTTGATTGTCGCGCTGGTGCAACGTAACTGGACCCGTCCTCCGTCGGCCCGCAACGGTATGTCGGCGACGGTGGGGGTTGAAATGTTGCCGACGGGTGAAATCCACAATGCCTACATTGTGGAGGGAAGCGGTGACGAAGCATTTGATCGATCTGCGATTCGTGCGGTCAAAGGTCTCGGGCGAATCGACGAGCTGGGCGAACTCGGTCGCCAAAACCCTGCTGTCTTTGAACGGCAGTTCAGAAAATTTAACTTTGTATTCAAGCCAACAGATTTGAGGCGATGATGGTATTGCGTTCATTCCTGCTGATGTTTTTATTGTGTACAGCCCCGCTATTAAGGGCGGAGCTGAGCATTGAAATTAACGAAGGCAACGACGATCCACTGCCCATAGCGGTAGTGCCTTTTGGCTGGACAGCCGGTGTGACGCTGCAGGAGGACGTTGCGTCAATCGTCGAGCGAGACCTGCACCGCAGCGGCCTGTTCGAACCACTGAGCCGTGCCGACATGCTCAGCCGTCCGTCCAGGGCGTCGGAGGTTTACTACCGGGACTGGAAAAGCCTCGGTGTGGACTATGTGGTGGTGGGTGAGTTGAGCTTTGGCGCCAACAATAACCTGATTGCGCGTTATGAGTTGCTGGATGTGAATACCCAGCAAAGTATTTTGAAAGGTGAAGAGCAGCAGAGCCTTAAAAAAGTGCGCTTTCTGGCGCACACTATCAGCGATCGCATTTATGAAAAACTCACCAATATTCGCGGTGCGTTCAGAACACAGCTGCTCTATGTTTCCGCTGTTCGAGAGGGTGATACGCGGTTTCGATACCGGCTGCTGAAAAGCGATATCGACGGTGTGGGTGAAGAAGTGCTGGCCGACAGTATGGAGCCTATTTTGGCGCCGACATGGTCGCCAGACGGCAAGAAAATTGCCTATGTATCCTTTAAAACCACCCGGCCTGCGATATATTTACATAATTTGGAAACCGGTGAACGGCAACAATTGACCAATTTCCGTGGTCTGAATGGTGCGCCGGCGTTTTCGCCAGACGGTCGACAACTGGCGATGGTGCTGTCAAAGGATGGCAGCCCGGATATTTATGTGATGGATTTGACAACAAGTGCTATACAGCGGGTAACAAATCATTTTGCTATCGATACCGAGCCGGCTTGGGCGCCGGACGGTAAATCGCTGTATTTCACCTCGGATCGCGGTGGTAAGCCGCAGATATACAAGGTGGAACTGGCATCAGGCAGTGTCGAACGCATCACGTTTGAAGGGGATTACAATGCCCGCGCCCGTGTGTTGGGCGACGGTCTTGGCCTGGTTATGGTACATAGAGTCAAGGGGCGGTTTCATATTGGCGTTCAGGACTTTAAACGCAATCGCGTTGAAATTCTGACGACAACGGACCTTGATGAGTCACCAAGTGTGGCGCCTAATGGCAGCATGTTGCTGTATTCTACTACCTACAATGGTCAGGGCGTTTTGGCAGCAGTATCTGTGGATGGTGGGGTGAAATATCGCCTTCCATCCCGGTTTGGAGATGTGCGCGAGCCGGCATGGTCGCCTTTTCTATATGAGTAGTGGCCGGAAAAACAGTGCGGACAATGGTTGTCCGCCGGTAAAAGTAAACTTCATCAATGGGGAAATGCTATGAAATACCAATCCAAGTTGTTCCTGAGTGTCGCCTTTGCCGGTGCCCTGCTGACCGGTTGTGCTTCAAATGACGTAGAAGAAGGCAGCGGCAGCGAAATGAACACTTACACCGAGCCGACTCAAGGCATGGAAAGTGATGTTTCTGCTTACGAGACGCAAGAGCCTGAAGTGGTTCTGGAAAACATCTTCTACTTCGAGTTTGACCAGGCCACCCTGACTTCAGAAGCACGTCGCAACCTGGATGCCCAAATCGCCCGTCTGAAAAAGACCAGCGGTCCGATCCGTCTGGAAGGTCATGCTGACGAACGTGGCACTCGCGAATACAATATGGCGCTGGGTGAGCGTCGTGCCAACTCTGTAGCCGATTACATGGCTATCAATGGCATTGCTCGCTACCGTATTGAAACTGTGAGCTACGGTGAAGAGCGTCCGGTTGCCTTCGGTCAATCTGAAGCTTCTTACTCTAAAAACCGTCGCGTTGAGCTGAAGTAATTTGTACAAGGCAATCTGATGCAACTGAGAAAAACACTGCTGGTTTCCCTGCTGCTGTCCAGCCCGCTGGCGCTGGCACAGGCCCCGGTCGAGGATATTAACGACCCGAATCGATTTGCCAACTCGGGCAATGCCACGATGGGGGCGCAGGTTTACGAGCAGATTCAGCAACTTCGCACAGAGATCATGACGCTGCGCGGTGTGGTTGAAGAGCAGGGGCATCAGATTCGCCAGCTCAAGCAACAGGGGCTGGATCGATACATTGATATCGACCGGCGCCTGGCTGCCTTGTCCGGCAATGCGCCAAGCGCAGCCGTCGACGAGGTGGATGCTCCGGAAATTCCGCTTATCGGCAAAAATGCTGACGGAAAGTCGTCGGAAAAAGGCGCGGAAGCGCCGACCGTGTCAAACGCAACCGAGGATGGCTTCACGACCGGGCAGCCCTCTATTGACTATGCCAATGCCTATGGCTTTGTGAAATCACGTGAATACGAAAAGGCAATCGAGGCGTTCAAAGCCTATGTTGCCCGCTATCCCGATGATCGATACACCCCTAATGCCTGGTATTGGCTGGGTGAGTTGCATGTTGCGGTCGAACCCCAGAACCTAGAAGCGTCAGCCAAGGCGTTCCAAAACTTGTTGTCGGCCTACCCTGACAACAACAAAGTACCCGCTGCGATGTATAAATTGGGTACGGTCTACTTCCTGCAGGGTGACAAACAGAAAGCCCGAGAACTGTTGACGCACGTGATTGACCGCTATGGCAACACCGGCAATTCAGCGGTGAAAAAAGCTCGGGAATTCCTGCGCAGCAATTACTGATCTTCCCGAGTGGCAATACTGGCACTTGGCGCCACTGCGCTCAGCTTTTAGAATGGGCGCCTTCTGCATTTCGTTTCTCAACGGCACCGCCGTTTCAGCCGGAGCGGCCCCGCGATGAGCGCCAGTCTGCGTATTACCGAAATTTTCTACTCCCTACAGGGAGAGTCCCGCAGCATCGGCTTGCCCACGGTGTTTGTGCGCCTAACCGGCTGCCCGCTGCGCTGTGTTTACTGCGACACTGAGTACGCTTTCCATGGCGGTGAGCGCCAGTCTATTGATGAGATCGTGGCGAAAGTGGAAAGCTACGCACCGCGCTACGTATGCGTGACCGGCGGCGAGCCCCTGGCGCAGCCGGACTGCCTGCCGTTGCTCACAGCACTTTGCGATGCCGGTTATGAGGTATCTCTGGAAACCAGCGGTGCGATGCCGGTTGATGCGGTGGATTCGCGCGTCTCCCGAGTGGTTGACCTGAAAACACCGGCCTCGGGCGAGCAGCACCGCAACCTGATGGATAACCTCCCGCACCTTGGCGCAAATGATCAAATAAAGTTTGTGATCTGTGACCGTGGCGACTACGACTGGGCGCGTTTCCAGCTGGATCAGTACCAGCTCAATAAGAAGGTGGGCGAAGTGCTGTTTTCACCGAGTTTTGAGCAGCTTCCCGCCAGACAGCTGGCGGACTGGATTGTTGAAGATAATCTGCCGGTGAGATTCCAACTCCAACTCCATAAACTGCTATGGCAGGACGCCGCAGGTCATTAACCAGACAGGCTACACAGTGAGTAAGAAAGCAATTGTATTAGTATCGGGTGGCCTGGACAGCGCCACTGTTCTTGCCAAGGCCCGAGCCGAGGGCTATGAGTGCTATGCGCTGGCCTTTGATTATGGACAGCGGCACCGCGCTGAGCTGCTGGCTGCCCAGCGGGTGGCCGATGCCATGGCTGCGGCGGCATTCAAGGTCATCAAGCTCGATTTGAGCAGTATTGGTGGCTCGGCTCTCACCGATATCAACATCGATGTTCCAGACGCCGGTGGAGAGGGTATTCCTGTCACCTATGTTCCGGCCAGGAACACGGTATTTCTCTCGATTGCCCTGGGCTGGGCCGAGGTGATTGGTGCCAACAGTATCCATATCGGCGTCAATGCCGTCGATTACTCTGGCTACCCTGATTGCCGTCCCGCCTTTATTGATGCCTTTGAAAAGCTGGCGAATGTCGCGACCAAAGCCGGTATCGAGGGGCAGGGGCTGCATATTGAAACGCCGCTGATCGACCTCAGTAAATCAGAAATTATTCAGCTGGGAATGCAGTTGAATGTTGACTACGGCTTGACCGTTTCCTGCTACCTTGCCGATGACAATGGACTGGCCTGTGGCCGCTGTGATAGCTGCTACCTGCGTCGTGAGGGCTTTGCGCAGGCGGGGGTTGCCGACCCGACACGCTATAAATAGCACCGTAAAAAAATCGAAATTTTTTGCGCTTATCCTGTTGTTTTTGATCTCAAAATCCGTATTATAAGCGCCTCCTTCGGGGCCGTTAGCTCAGTGGTAGAGCAGTTGGCTTTTAACCAATTGGTCGATGGTTCGAATCCATCACGGCCCACCATCTTTTCCCCCAAATTCTCCCGCACTTTTGTACACGTCCATCACAGTGTTTTAGTTCGTGTTTCCTTGGATATTTCTTCTCGATACCCATGCGTCGCGCATCAGTCGCTGACGATCACGGGCAAGGTGTGATGGGATTACACTCCCCGCGACACCGGCAGCAGCGCAGCACTGAGGAACGCCAGACGGTGAAGGGATGAGGCTTATGCGTCTTTGGCGGGGGAGCCGAGTACGCCCGGCCAATGGCGGCGCTCAATTATTATAAAGCGATTATTTTATTCGCTTTATTGCGCCGTATTTCTTTGAATATGGAAATTGTTTTATTTCGCTGGACGCGTAATTCTTTTTAATCTTAAGGCGTGCGATCCACGCGGAGGATAGCGTCAGCGACGCTCGCTAGCTTATCTCACTGACTTAATTCCAGAGGCCCAGCTCCACAGGGCCGTCTCCTGAGACCCAGCTCCTGAAACCCAGCTCCTGGAACTTAGCTGGCAGACGATCGTGGCAACAGTTCCCAGGCCTTAAGCTGATCGATGGCAGTTTGAATGCCGTTTTCGCTTCTGGCCTGCTCTCCCAGTGCTGCTGCGGTGATCTGCATCGGCAATTGCGAAGCTTGTTTTATGGCGCGGGCCAGAGCGGGGGCGGTGAGCTGATGACGAAGCGGCGCCGGGGGCGCGATGCCAAGTTGCTGAAGTCGCCAGGCCCAGAAGGGCTGGTCGCCATAGAAGGGAACCACAACCGAGGGAATGCCCGCATGCAGCGCCGCTGCGGTAGTGCCTGCGCCGCCGTGGTGAACCGCCAGCGATACACGGGGGAACAGCCAGTCATGGGGGGCGCTGTTCAGCACAAAGATCTCCTGCGGGTTTACGGCATCTGGAGAGAGTCCTCCCCATCCCGTCGCGAGAATGGCGCGTTTGCCGCTGAGCTGGATCGCCTCAATGACTTTAAGGGTAAAGGCTTCAATATCCTCGCCGAGCATACTGCCGAAGCCGACATAAATGGGTTTTTCGCCGGCGTCGAGAAAGGCAAGCAGATCGTCAGGCGCTTGCCAGTTGTGCTCTTCCAGTAACCAGTTGCCAGTGACCTTTACCGAATCAGTCCAGTGTGGGGACGGGGGAAGCAGTGTGGGACTGAAGCCGTAAAGATGCTTTATTTTGTGGGCGTTATCGGAGTGGAAGGTTCGCCAGTAGCTCGCTTTGGGCAGGTCGAGTTCCTGCCGGACGGTTTTGTAGGCGGGACTCAACATTTGCCAGACCAGCAGTTGGCAGACATGGTAAAGCCCGGTGTTTACGAAGCCGGGTCTCGGCTTTTTGGGTGGCGGCAGCATCATGGGCGGAATGTCGGGGCAGGGCGTCACCGGCTGAAGGTGGGCGCCCGCTGAAGGGATTTCCAGACGCTCGCCCAGTGAGGCCGCGAGCCCGGCAACCATGCCGCCGCCGATCAATAAATCGGCTCCCAGCGCCGCGCGATAGCCATCTTTCGACCAGCCATCTGCCATTCGGCTCAGCTCTCGGCGGGCGGTTCGTACGAAGGCGATGGGGTTCAAACCCTTCTGCAATGCCTTCGGATCTCGCCGCATGATCTCCAGAAAGTCGGCGTTGAGCGGTGAGTAGTCCAGGCCGTGGGCCTTAACCATGGTCTCGCTGTCGCGGCCGGTTGCCAGTCGCACCTCATGACCGTCGGCCATCAGTCCGCAGCCCAGGGCGACAAATGGCCTCACGTCGCCCTGCGTGCCAACGGAGAACAGCGTGATTCTCACGCGGCGGCTCCGCTGCGTCGGGCGGGCAGCACGGAGGCAATGCGCGGCGCAATTTTTGCGGCGATATCCGCATCAAGCATTTGCTGGTGGTGACAGTCGAGCGAATGCACGGTCATTGCGCGAACATAGGGCTGCCAACCCTCAGGCTCGTAGCAAACGGCCGGATTCTCGGCGGTGGCGGCAGCGTGGAAAAACTGAATATCCACATCCACATATTGCGGCACGAAATTTCGCATCAGCGTGATGTTGTTCTTCAACAGCTCAACCATATTGGCCAGCGTCTCTTCATTACTCTGCTGCAGTTCTTCCAGCTCCGGCAGATTAAAAATATCGTACTCACGGCAGAGGATGTCGGTCAGCTCGTCAATGGAGGAGGGAATCTCACGGCTTTCGATACCCAGAAACGCCAGTGTGTCGGCCGCCAGTTCCGCCTCGTTGCGCTGCTGCATCGCATCGTCGAGCAGGCAGGGAAAGGCGTCGAGAATTGCCAGCAGTTCAAGCTCTTCGCCATCCTCTCTCAGCAGGCGGGCCACCTCATGGGCAACCAGTCCACCCATCGACCACCCCACCAGCCGGTAGGGCCCGTCGGGCTGGCATGCTCGCATCTGCTGCAGATAGTCTCGCGCCATTTCTTCGATACTGCCCGGCAGCGAACTGGCGTCGCGGAAACCACGAGCCTGCAGGCCGTACACAGAAATATCACTGCCGAGCATATGTGACAGCGAACCGTAGGCCCAGCTCAAGCCGACCACCGGGTGTATGCAGAACACCGCCGGGCCCTGTCCGCGCTCGTTAAAGGGGATCAACGGGCCGAGTGGGTCGACGCTGCGGTATTGCTCCAGTTGCTCCGCGAGGTCGGCCACGGTTGATGCCGCAAAGATGGCGGCCAGAGGAATATTCCGCTGCGTGATATCCCGGAGCTTGGCGATCAGGCGAGCAGCCATCAGCGAATCCCCGCCCAGATCAAAGAAGTTGTCGTGCACGCTGATTTTCTCGATACCAAACAGCTCGCTCCAAATCGCCGCGAGCTGGATTTCGGCCTCTGTGCGCGGCGCGACATATTCATGTTGCGCTTGCCAGGCGGGTTCCGGCAGGGCTTTGCGATCCAGCTTGCCGTTCACATTGAGCGGCAGTGCGTCCAATTGGACGAACAGCGCCGGCACCATGTAGTCGGGTAACAGACGGCTCAGGGTTCCGCGCAGGGAGCGGGGCGACAGGGCCTCGGCATCTGCATCGGCGGTGGGCACAATATAGCCGATCAGCCGCTTGTTGCCGGCCGGGTCCTGATGCAGAGCAATCGCGGTCTGCTGTATGGCGGGCAGCGTGATCATCGCACTTTCGATCTCATCGCTTTCCACGCGGAAGCCACGGATTTTGATCTGAAAATCATTGCGACCCAAATATTCCAATACGCCGTCGTGCCGCCAGCGTGCCTGGTCGCCGGTTTTGTAGAGGCGACCCGCGCCGAAGGGATTGGCGAGGAAGCGCTCGGCGGTTAATTCCTGTCGGTGAAGATAGCCGTTTGCCACACCTTCCCCGGCAATATACAGCTCGCCAACGGCGCCCACCGGCACCGGCTGCAATGCGGCGTCGAGCACATATACCTGCGTATTCCAGATGGGGCGGCCAATGGGCGGCGAATCCAGATCGTTGCCATCCAGCTCCATCATCGTTGACCAGATCGTGGTCTCGGTGGGGCCGTAAAGATTGGTGACGGGGTGGCCGAGCTGGCGCATTTTGTGGGCCAGCGCAGAGGGCAGCGCTTCACCACCCACCAGCGCGCGAATCCCCTTGAGCGCGGCGGCATGATCGGCAAGCAGTGCCTGCCAGTGGGAGGGCGTGGCCTGAACATGACTGACGCCGCGCTCAACAATGTGGCGAGCCAGTGCGTCGGGGTCTTTTGCCGTTTCCCTGTCCACCAGTTCGACACGCGCCCCGCACATCAGCGGCAGATAAAGCTCGAGCGCGGCGATATCAAAGGCGATGGTGGTCAGGCCCAGCAGTGCATTGTCGGGGCTGAGGCGGAAATGATCCTGCATGGACAGCAGGAAATTCAGCAGATTTCGGTGAGTGACTACCACGCCTTTCGGGCGCCCGGTCGAGCCCGATGTGAAGATCACATAGGCCGGTGATTGCGGATCGAGCGCGGGAAGCTGGGGGATATTCTCGGGCGCGGCGTCGCGCAACTGCGACAGGGTGGTCGTCGGCAGTGTGGCGGTGCTGAGTGCCGCCTGCGCGGCATTGCCTACCAGCAGCAGATCCGCTTTGGCTTCATCGAGAATCAGTGTATTGCGCTGCTCCGGGGCAGATGGGTCCAGTGGCAAATACGCCGCGCCGCTTTTCATAATGGCCATCAGCCCGACGCTCAGCCAGGCATCGCGTGGCAGCGCCGTCGCCACCAGACTGCCCGGTCCAATGCCGCGCTGTTGCAGAGCCGCAGCCAACTGGCTGGAAAGGGTATCCAGCTCCCGGTAACTGAAAGACACACCCGGGGTCGCGATGGCGATCCGCGTGGCGTGGTCTGCCGCCTGCTCCGCAAACAGTTGCGGAAGGCTGGTGTCCGGTAAGGGTCTGGCGGTGTCATTCCATTCTGTGACGATGCGGCGGTATTCGTCGGCAGACAGCAGCTCCGCCCGCATCAGGCTCTCATCAGGCCGCTCAACGAGCTGAGCGATCATCCGCATCAGGCGATCCCGGTGGTCGTCGAGTTCCGCCTGACTGTAGAGGCCGGGGTTGGCATCGAGGTCGATGCTCATGCCGTCTTCCGTGCCCCGATCGAAGACAAAAATGGTCAAGTCTTCTATCGAACCGTTGGACAGATTGCGCATCGCGGTTCTGTGGCCGCCGAATCCGAGGTCGTAATCAAAGGGCTCGATATTCACGCCGAGCCAGGATATCTGCTGGTTCTGACCGAGCAGTCCCAGGTCGCGGCGAAGGTCTTCATAGCGATATTGCTGGTGGCGCAGCGCGCTGCGCACGGTTTTGGCGACCTGTTCGATCAGCGTTGTCAGGCTCATCTCCGGCGACAGCGCCAGTCGGATCGACACCGCGTTTGCCATCATTGACGGTATCTGGCGCAGGGTTTTGTTTACCCGTGCAGAAACCGGCATGCCGAGCACCAAGTCTTCCTGACCCGTACTGCGGTAGTAGTACGCACCGATCAAGGCAATCAGCACTTGAGGCAAACTCGCCCCGACTTCCTGTCCAATTTCGCTCAGTCGCTCGGCGATATCCCGGCGCAGCGGTGCACGGCTGCGCAGAAGTCCGCCCGAGCGCATGCCGCCGTTGCGGCTCAGGGAAATCGGGTCGGGAATCCCGCTCAGTGTCTCGCTCCAGTATTGCTTGTCGCGTTCGAATCGCTTGGACTCGCGATAGCTGGTTTCCTGTGCCAGTTGTTCGTGCAAGGGCAAAAACGGGCAGGGCGGCAGTGGTGTTCCGAGTGCCCGGTGGTTGTAGACCTCTGCCAGTCGACGGGCCATCAAGCCGCCGCCGAAGCCGTCGATCACCACATGATGCACACGGTGGAACCAGCAATAGTGGTCGTCTGCCAGCTTTATCAGTGCGCCGCCCCATAGCGGGTCTGTTGCAATATCGGTCGGCGCCTGAATCTCATCCAGCATCCACTGCTCTGCCGCCTGCAGGGGGGTGGCGTGATTGCTGAAATCCACCATCGGAAAATGTCCGTGGTAGCAATCCATGATCGCCTGCCGGGGGCCGTCCTCGGTTTCGATAATCTGCACGCGGGCGGTGTCAGATTCCTCGGCTACTTGATAGAGCGCGTCGATAAAGGCGCTCTCATCAATCGGGCCAAAAATCTCGCAGTACTCGCCAAGATTGTAAACGGCGCCTTTCGATTGAATACGTTCGGCGACCCACATGCCTCGCTGCGCGCGGGCCAGAGGAAGAAACTCGGCGGCCAGTGATTCATGACGAGGTGAAAGTGCGGTATTCGTTGCTCGTCCTGTTTCACCTTTTATGGTTTTTGTGTTGGTGGCGGGGGCAGTAGACGCTCGGTCGGCAGTGCTGTGATCCATTCGCATAGTCTCTTCATGATGTGTACTAGTAGCCTCTAACGTCACAGCCTAGGTAAACAGTTTATTTGTCTGTATAGGCACTAATACGTAATACCATTCGCGTAGTTACGGTGATAGTGCACGTATGCAGGGGGATGGGATTAAGTGGTTAACACATTGAGAAATTGCGGTAGTGATGTGCTGGATACACGATAAAAGCGGTTTATATTTTTCTCTTTTAACGACAAAAGTATCCTTGTCTTCATATTCGCATTGCTGCGAGAAATTGGGTCGATTGCTGCCAATGTGAGTGCCTGCCACGCCTTATCGTTTGTTCTCTTTTTAACAGGCGATGATGCAGAAATATGCTGATATAACAGCGTCGTCGCGATTGATGTATTGCAGTATCTGTCTTTGGGCTAAGCCAATTAGGCGAATTTATACGATGCGTGATTCCACTCGGCACGGTATTTAATCATCGGTAATTTCTCGTTATGAGTGCCTTGCTTAATAAGTGGTTGAGCGCCGGATAAATAACCGCAAATGAGGGCTTCTGTGTCACTGCAAACAAGTAAGGCTTGAATGCCCTTTCAATGACACAGGTATTTTCATATGAGTTTCAGTGGCGGGTTTTCCCGCGGCCAATCGCGATGGATATTTGTGAAGCAGTAATCATTTTTTTTGCGCTTGGGTGGGGCCGTACTTAGCTGCGGAAAAAATGAAAGGTGTCAGTTCAGGCTTGCTGCGTTACGATGTGGTGAATGTGTGATGTTGTATGCCTGTCTGCGGTTGGGGAAACATGGAACGCGAAAAAATAATAATTAACGATGTGGGGCCGAGAGACGGTCTGCAAAACCAGGCCAAGGTCTTGAGCGTTGATGAGCGCCTTCAGCTTATCCACGCGCTGCTTCGCGCCGGGCTGACGCATATTGAGATCGGCGCCTTTGTCTCGCCCAAAGCGGTGCCTGCCATGGCGGGTACGGACGAGCTTGCCCAATGCCTGCTCCCCGGCAAGGAACACTTGTCGGCGTTGATTCCGAATCGCCGGGGCTATGATCTGGCCCACGCTTCAGGGGTTCGCACCATGGGGCTGGTGGTGGCCGCCAGCGAAACCATGAACCAGCGCAATATTCGTATGGGAACGGAGGATGCGCTGGCCGTCAGTCGGGAGGTGATTGCGCAAGGCCGCGCCGACGGAAACCGGGTGCTGGCCTATGTGGCGACCGCCTGGGAGTGCCCTTTTGAGGGCGAGGTCAGCGCAGATGCGGTCCACCGGGTCTGCGACGACTTACTGGCGGCGGGCGCCACAGAAATTGTATTGGCAGACACCATTGGCGCGGCGAGCCCGGATCAGGTTCGGCGTTTGCTGCCGCCGCTTATCGCCGAATACGGCGTCGAGCGACTCTCCTGCCACTTTCACGACACCCGAGGCATGGGCGTGGCCGATGTCTACGCGGCTGTGGAGTGTGGCATTCGCAAGTTTGACGCCTCCGTCGGCGGTCTGGGCGGCTGTCCTTTTGCGCCGGGGGCAACCGGCAATGTTGCCACCGAAGACGTGGTCGTCATGCTCCGGCAAATGGGCTTCGATACCGGCGTCGATCTGGCCGCCCTGCTGGACGCGGTCGATCTGGTGATTGCGCTCACCGGCAATTGCGAGGGCGGCCGAGCCATCAATTGGATTCGGCGCCAGCGCGAAAAGGGGCTTCTCTAGGCGCCGTCGACGGTGCTCAAGGCGCTGTCGTCCAATGACACAGCTGGCACCGTTAAACAATCTCTCCCCGTCGCTTTGCGACACTATGGTTAACAATAATTCTAATAAGGAATGACTATGGTCCGCAGTAAATGGAGCGCTGCACTGGCGTTAGCCGCCTTGCCGGCTATCAGTGTGGCCGCAGAAGAGGGCGCCCGTGCGCAGCTTGAAGAAGTCATCGTCACGGCGCAAAAGCAGCAGCAAAGCCTGCAAGACGTACCGATTGCCGTGGCGGCTGTCGATGGCGCGAAAATCCGCGATGCCGGGCTTCAGCGCATCGAAGAACTGACCGCGTATGTACCTAACTTCAAAATGGCCGTCACCGGTCAGGGGAACGCCATTTATATACGCGGCGTTGGCTCCGGCGATAACCGGGGGTTCGAGCAGTCGGTAGGCATGTTTATCGACGGCATCTACGCCGGGCGCGGTCAGCAGTTTCAGTCGCCGTTTCTCGACATCGCCCTGGTGGAAGTGCTGAAAGGCCCACAGGGCACGCTGTTCGGTAAAAACACCATCGCCGGGGCGGTCAATATCAGCACCGCCCGGCCCAGTGACGAGTTGGGCGGCGAACTGGCTTACCAGTACAACCCCGAGATCGGTGCCCGTGAAGTCACCGCAATTATCAATACGCCACTGGGTGCTGGTTTCTCCGCCCGCGCCGCGTATAAGCGGCTGGAAGAAGACGGCTATGTCGATAACTTTATTCTCGACCGCGACGAGGCACAGCGTGCGGAGGACTCCATGCGTCTGGCGCTGCGTTGGGACGCCACCGACAAGCTGGACATGAACCTGAAGCTGGAAAAGTCCGACTTCGGCATTAATGGCACCACCTTCCAGCTCACCGACAATACCGGCACCTTTAACCTCTACCAGTCCAATATCTCGCTGCCGATCAGCTTGCCGATCAACCTGCCGTTTGCGCTGCTGTCTTTCAATCTGGAAGACGAGATTGACCCCCGCGAAGACGGGCGACTCGATCGCCGCAAATCCGACAAGCAGTTCGAGTGGCAACCCGCACTGACGCAGAACAACAGCGAGGCCGCCGTGTTTACCGTGGAGTATGCGCTCACTGACGCGGTCACGCTGACCAGTATCACCGGCTACTCCCACTTCGATTTTGTCTTCAATCTCGATGCCGACTTCACCGACCTGGAGTTTATCGGCACAGAAAATACCGAAGACTTCACCCAGATCAGCCAGGAATTCCGCATTGCGGGTTCGGTGGGCGAGCGGGTCGACTACATTGCGGGGGTCTACGCCCACCAGCAGGACCTCAACAGCACCCTGTGGCTGAACCTCGACTTCAACGCGCTCGGCATCCCAAGTACTTTGCTCGGCCTGTCGCTGCCCACCCAGCTCGCGACCTTCACCGAGTTCGAGCAGACGACGGACAGTCTCGCTGTATTCGGGCAGGCCACCTGGAACATCACCGACACCCTCAGCGCCACACTCGGTCTGCGCTGGGGTGAAGACGATAAAGAAGCCACCAAGTATCTGGACGTGGCCCAGTTCCGCTCCAAAGAGCGCAGCATCAACCCGCTGTACGCGATTATTGCCGGTGCGCTCAACAACTCGGAAAACCACGACATTGCCAACGAACGCAGCGTGGATAACGTCTCCCCGGCATTCAATATTCAGTGGTATGCCACCGAAGACGTGATGAGCTACTTCCGCTACGCCAAAGGCTTTAAAGATGGCGGCTTTAACGCCAGCGACACCACCGCCAGTCAGGACGCCTTTACCTACGAAGACGAAGAAGCCGATACCTTCGAGCTGGGTGTCAAAACCACCCTGTTCGACGGCGCCGCCACCTTCAATGCCGCCGCGTTCTACACCGAGTTTGCCAACCGTCAGGTGAGTAACTTCACCCTCACCGGCTATGTGGTGGGCAATGCCGCTGAATCGATCACCCAAGGCGTAGAGGCTGACTTCCGTATGGCGCTCAGCGAGCGTCTGACCGTCGGCGCCTCAATGGCCTGGTTGGACTCCTACTTCACCTCGTTCAAAGACGGCCCTTGTACCGCTGTGCAGACCGATGCCGCATTCCGTGCAGGTAACCCCGACTGTCGTCAGGACCTGTCGGGCGAGGGCACCGACTACGCGCCGGAAGTAACCGCCAGTCTCACCGGCCAATATGTCTACCCGATTGGCGATGTGATGGAACTGCGTCTGCAACTCGACCTGAACTACACCGACGAGTACTACACCACGCAGGACCGCGACGAAGCCGACGTGCAGGACGCCTTCTACAAAATCAACAGCCGTCTGTCGCTGATGCACTTCAAGCAGGGCTGGGAAATCGCTCTGCTGGGTAAAAACCTCACCAACGAAATTACCACCTCGCACGGCAACGACGTTCCCCTGTTTGTCGGTGCCCACTTCGCCTCAACCGATCCCCCGCGCAGCGTCGCCGTTGAAGGCGTATTGCGCTTCTGATCCAGCACAAACCAATCCGCTGACAGTCAGTTGAATCCCAGGCCCTCTCCAAGAGGGCCTTTTTGTTTTTGCTATGAATGTTGAGCGATCTGAAGAAAAACCCTTCGGAGTAGGTAATGTAGTGGTCAACTATTCCCGGACAGTGATTTAAGTTTTTCTTCCTTCGCCACAGGTGACAGCCCATCATTTGCAGCGTGTGGTCGGCGCTGGTTGTAGCAGGTCATCAGATACCAACCAATATCCATCGTCGCTTCCGCGATAGAGCGATAGCCGGTGTTCGGCACCCACTCCGTCTTCAGACTCCTGAACAACCGCTCCATCGGCGCGTTGTCCCAGCAATTACCTCGGCGACTCATGCTCTGTTCAAACCGGTAACGCCAAAGCCGCTGACGGAACCGCAGGCTGCTGTATTGCGAGCCCTGGTCTGAGTGAAACAGCACGCCACCAGGCTTACCTCTACGCCCATAAGCGTCCTCAACTGCCTTGATCGTCAGGTCGGCATCGGGCTTGTCCGATAACGCCCAGCCCACTACCCGGCGGGCATACAGATCAATAACCACCGCCAAGTAGGCCCAATGAGGCGGGGAGCCGCTCTACAGACGAAGTCAGAGCAAGCTGCTTCCAGGAGCGAACGGCCTCCCCGGTAACCGGTAAACCATAATCCATGTGACGTGTTGGTAACATACAAGGAGCGGTTTTAACCGCGATAAGGGCTCCAACAGATTGCATCGCCATCAGCGCTGTGGGCCATAGCTAAGCGCCTCGCACCATTCGCGACTAACA
The DNA here is from genome assembly GCF_984394615.1 of Spongiibacter sp. Taxonomy (NCBI): domain Bacteria; kingdom Pseudomonadati; phylum Pseudomonadota; class Gammaproteobacteria; order Cellvibrionales; family Spongiibacteraceae; genus Spongiibacter; species Spongiibacter sp. The sequence continues at coordinate 23,890 of NZ_CFHTQA010000046.1, forward strand.
GCGTGCCCCGCGACCAGGGAGTGCCTTGGGTAAGTCGCTCCTACAAAAACACCTCGTGCCATCTGCAGGGCAACATCCCCCATCTCTCGTAGGACAGCGTGCCCCATGACCGCAGGGAATGTTTTGGGTAGGCGGGCCTGACCGCGAACGATACGCAGCCCCTACCGTTCGCTCAGGTCGCCCTCAGGCGGGCTCCTACAAGGGGCCACACTGTGCTACAAAAACACCTCGCGCCACTTGTAGGAGCGGTTTTAACCGCGATGGGAAGCCTCAACAGAGCCCAATGCTATATGCACCACCGGCCATAGCTCAGCGCCCCGAACCTTCGCGACTTAAGTCGCTCCTACAAAAACATGATCCCATGACTCGTAGGATAGCGGGCATGACCGCGAACAATCTGCTTATTTAATGAAACCTCCCCTTCATTTCAGCCCTCCGACACCCGACCTACCACTAAAACCAAGCCGCGAATCGTCCAGCTCGGTGGCACCATTATTGCTAGATAAAACCAGACTTTAACCAACCGAGGAAATTTTAAATGCGACCGAGTATCAAGCGCGTCTTCTCATCCACCTCTCTCGCCATCTCAGTAGCAGTTATTAGTGCTTGCGGTGGAGGCTCCAGTTCCTCAACCACCGGTTCGCTGCCAGATACTCCCGCGCCAACAACCTTTGAACTGCTTGAGGCCACCGTGGCGGATATCCATGCAGGCTTTCGCGGTGAACAAGTTGATGAATCCGGCCAAGCGCTTAGCTGCGTAGGCTTAGCCGAAAAGTACATTGAGCGCATAGAACGGCTCGACAATAATCCAGCAACCGGCCTACCCATCAATAGTATCGTTAGCATTAACCCCCAGTGGCGCGAACAGGCCACAGCACTTGATGAGGCCTTCGAAAAAGATGGCCTCACCGGCCCGCTGCACTGCGCACCCGTTTTATTGAAGGATCTCTTCGATACCTACGACTTCCCAACCACCGCATCGTCACGCGCACTCGCAGGCTCCCAGCCACCTGACGATGCCTTTACCGTTGCTCGACTGCGAGAGGCCGGCGCACTTATTTTGGGCAAAGCCGGCATGAGCGAATACGCATTCTGGATACAAAGTTTTAACAGCGTCTCTTTGCGAATTGGCACGCCCTATGACACCACCAAAGACGCCGGCGGCTCCAGTGGCGGCAGTGCAGCCGCCATTGCCGCCAACTTCGGCCTGCTTGGCACCGGCTCCGATACCTGCGCCTCAATACGCCTACCGCCCTCCAACAACTCCCTTGTCGGCGTGCGCTCCACCGTTGGATTAGTGTCACAAGATGGCCTAGTGCCACTCTCGCACACCATGGATGTAGGGGGCCCCATCACCCGAACGGTTCGTGACGCCGCGTTGATGCTGGATAGCATGGCAGCGGTAGATCCGGCCGACCCAAGAACCCATGCCGCAGAACGCCGGCAGCCAGCGAGCTATCTGGACTCCCTGGACAAAGATGGCCTGAAAGGAAAGCGCATTGGCGTGTTGCGCAGCTATGGCGGTACCGACGCCTTTGGCGACAATGCCGACGTGAATGCTGTGCTAGACCAAGCACTGATCGACTTAGCGGCTGCAGGTGCTGAAATTATTGATCCAATAACCCTTCCCGAGTTTGAGGATATTTCCAATACGCTTATTGTTCAGGAATTCGCCGATCACATGGATGAATACCTAGCGAGCTTCGCGGCCCCTCGCTCTGATACCGTCGACATATTCACCAGTGGTCTAGTGCACCCGTTTATCGAGGCACTCATTGGTGTAAGCCTTGCGGCGAGAGATACCAGCTCGCCCAGTTATATTGCAAAGCTCGAAAAACGTGAGGAACTGCGCAACTACGTTGAAAGCGAGATGGATGCACTCGACCTGGATGCCTTGGTTTACCCCCCAGTCCAACAACCTGCAAGAATTACCGGCACATCACAAACGAACAACTGCGGCTTTAGCAGCACCACCGCCATGCCTTCTATTGTCGTGCCCGCCGGTTTCTCAACTGATCAACCAGCGTTACCGATTGGAATAGAATTTTTTGGCCGACGCTGGGATGAGACCACACTGTTTAGTATCAGCTACGCTTACGAGCAAGCCACAAAGCACAGACGCCGACCCGAACTACCCGGCGACCCGTCTCTATAGCTCTACTTAAAATTACTTCTCTTAGCGATCTCCGGAAACTCGAAAGCAACCAACTGGAGGTCGTTGAGATGCCCAAATAAAAATACACAGCAGTGCACCTACCGACCCAGCTATGCCGCCCGAATATCGGCCAATATAGCAGCGCTCCAGCACCAAACTGGAGCAGCATTCAAGCAAGTAAATGTTCAAAAAATCAAGGCTCGCGCAGGATAATAAAAATTCACAAAATAAATATCCTGTCCATTAGCGCAACAATGTACTATGACACCCGTCACAAGTATCGCCACACGGCAAAATACCTGGCGAAAAAACCTTGACTCACCCTTCAGAGAAAAATCAGAAACCAGTGCTTTGGTCGTTAATTAGAGTACCACCACAAACAATCGACAAGGACATACCGCATCATGGACGATGTGCTCACTCAAGCTTTAGAGAATGAGCTTCTTAGCTTTTACCTCCAGCCCATAGTTTCGTTATCGACAAACTTATGCACCGGCTTCGAGCTACTTTCACGCTGCCCCGAGCTGGGGTTTACAAATTCCTCTCCTAGCGCTCATTTGTACAAAAGTGGGAACGACGACGCCCAGCTAAAGCACTTCCAGCTCTCTATTCAGCGCGCCATAGCAACTCAAAGAGCTTTAAGCTCCATTGGGTTCCAGACGTTAGCTGTTTTCGTCAATGTCGCAATTACCGACTTTTCTGTTGAAAACTGCCGCTGGGTCTCCAGCATGAGCAGGCATAGGCTCAAGGGTATATGCCTTGAGATATCAGAGCAGGTAGACACCTACCTAACTACCTCAATGATCCAGCGAATTCATAGGTTGCGCCATGACGGCGCAGCAATCGCTATCTACGACTACGGCATGGGGTACTCAAACGACTTGAGGACCGCTTCAATCCCCTTCGACTACATAAAACTGGACAAGCGATTTCTCTCTACGCCCAGATGTAGTGGTCAAGTAAAACTGGCCACGGGTTTATAAGTTTTCCAGTACATACTTT